>JABDRA010000034.1 GCA_013041995.1 Anderseniella sp.
CAGCGTATCGGCCTTGCCCGTGCCATGTATGGCGATCCGGCACTACTGATTATGGACGAGCCAAATGCCAACCTTGACGCTGACGGCGAAGCGGCGCTGGTGCAAGCCGTAGCAAACGCCAGAAAAAGGGGCGCAACCGTGATTGTGGTTGCCCATCGACCCAGTGCGCTTGCCGCCATCGACACATTGTTGATGCTGAAAGACGGCAAGCAGGTGGCGTTCGGACCAAAAGATGAGGTGCTTGCAAAAGTACTGCAGAACGGCCCGCAGCAAGGCGAGAAGCGTGCGCCGGCACGTGCAACAGCGCCAGGTGCCATGCAAACCGCCAGTACTCTATCAATTGTCTCCGACGCAGGAAAACAGCCATGAGTGACAGCACTCGCAGGTCAATGCGACGCTACCAGTGGGCAGGTTTTGCCGGCATACTTGTCATCATGGGCAGTGTCGTCGGATGGTCCGTGCTGACTGAACTTCGCGGTGCGGTGATTGCGCCCGGTACCATGGTCGTGGACGGCAATACCAAGCGTGTCCAGCATCGCGACGGCGGTATCGTCGCCGACATCAGGGTGCGTGATGGCGACCTGGTGAAAGCCGGCGATCTGCTGATCCGGCTTGATCCCACTGATACCAGGGCTGAACTGGGCATCATCGACACCATCCGCATCGAATGGGTTGCCAAGGCAGCCCGCCTGCGCGCCCAGCGCGACGGCAAGGACGAACTGGTGTTTGATGAAGAACTTGAGGCGCGGCGTGACGAACCACTGATCCGCAAGATGTTGTCCGGCCAGGAAAGGCTGTTTGCTTCGCAAACTGCATCATTGAAAGGCAGGACCAAACAGTTGCGTGAGCGCATTGCGCAACTGCACCAGGAGATCATCGGCGTTGAGGCGCAGCTCAAGGCCAAGGAAAACCAGAAAAAACTGATTGAAAAAGAACTCACGGCAATGCAGGACCTGCTCGCCCTGGGCCTTGTTCAGGTCACCCGGGTTCTTGGGCTGGAGCGTGAGCAGGAGCGTCTTGCCGGTGAAACCGGTCAGCATCTGGCCGAGATTGCCCGTGCGCGCGGGCAGATCGGTGAAGTGGAAATCCAGATCCTGCAGTTGCAGGATGATGCACTCACAACAACACTGACTGAACTGCGCGAGGCCGAGTCGAAAGTCGCCGAGTTTGACGAGCGCCGGATTGCCGTGTCGGCGAAGCTGAAACGGATTGAAATCCGCTCACCGCGCAATGGGTATGTGCATCAGCTTGCCGTGCACACCATTGGTGGGGTTATCGCACCGGGCGATGCGGTGATGATGATCGTTCCGGAGGAAGACCCGCTGGTTGTGGAGGCCAATGTCCGTCCGCAGGATATTGACCAGGTGTTTATGGGGCAGGAGGCGATCATGCGCTTTCCGAATGCGGTCTCGACCGTTACACCGCAGATCACCGGACGGGTCAGTCTTGTGAGTGCCGACCTCAAGCAGCCTGAGCCAAGCCAGCCGCCTTTTTATACCATTCAGCTCAAGCTGGACGACAAGGAAAAGGCCAAATTGAACGGCCTTGAACTCAAGGCGGGCATGCCGGCGGAAGCTTATATGCAAACCAATGGTCGCAGCCCCTTGAGTTATTTGTTGAAACCGTTTAGGGACCAACTCAATCACGCGTTCCGCGAACGCTGATTCAGGCAACAGCCTGAAACTGACCCCCGCCAGGGGGTTACATACCTGCCGGTTTTCAAACGTTTCAGACGTCACATGCCGGCTTTTGGGAGCCCGTAGCTCAGTTGGTAGAGCAACTGACTTTTAATCAGTAGGTCCACGGTTCGAACCCGTGCGGGCTCACCAAATTTATCCATAAAATACAATGACTTGTAGTTTGTCGGCGATTAAGATCGATAAGTTGAGTAACTGTATAGTAACTCATATGGATGGGTTTCTTAGGCGAATTCGGTACTTAGGGGCGGCGTTACGATGCAATGAGTTGCAAGTGTATTTTGCTATCAACTACTGAAATGAGATGTAGCCATATTATGGCTTTTGACAGTTCCTGCTACGGGTCGACGGCAACCATACTTTTTAACCACGTTCTTGCGCCATCGTTTTTTTCCTTTTTTGATGCCAACAATTGACGTATAAACGCCGACGGTAAAGATGTGATGTGACGTCGCATATAGAAAACGCCCAATGAGACTGCGAGAAGCAGCTGGTCGCTTAAAGATTGACACTTAACGCTTAACTATTGTCGAAGGTCGTAATTGTGCGCTGTGACGGCG
>JABDRA010000333.1 GCA_013041995.1 Anderseniella sp.
GTGGTCGGATGCAGGCATGTTTATCCAGACATTGATGCTGGCGGCAACCGCGCGCGGGCTTGCGACATGCGGCCAGGAATTCTGGGCTATGTGGCATAAGTCGGTCGCCCGCTACACCGACCCGCGCGAAGACTGGATGCTGTTTTGCGGCATTGCACTTGGTGTTCCCGACCCGGAAGCGCCGATAAACTCGTTGAAAACCGATCGTGCACCGGTATCGGAGTTTGCCCGTTTTGCGGGCTTTTGAGGTGTGTATTTAAGTGTTCATCACGTGTTCATGTGCGATAATGCATGGTCCGCCTCGAAATCGGCACCCCATGAAGTGAGCAAATTGAAAAAGCTATTGATAACATTGATTTGCCTGGTGATAGGCACAGGCACTGCGGGCGTTTCAGCGTCTGCAGCGCCTGTGATGTCGATGACGCAATCCTCCGTTCTGGAAAACATTACCGGAAGTGCGACGGCAGATTCAGCCGGCGCTTTGCCGCTCATTCGTGTAGCTGGTGCGTCCAGTGCAAAGCGCGCTGCCGAGCGCGCTGCCGGTGGTCGTGCGGTTAAGGTGGTCAAAAAAGGTGGCAGGTTTATAGTCACCGTGGTATCGGGCGGTAGTGCCAGGCGTTGCGTCGTGGACGCACAAAGCGGACAGGTTCTGGGCTGCCGCTAGGGTTCTGCCCTGGATCAAGATGGCTGGGTGATCTGAACAAGCGAGGATGGTGTGCGTTTACTGGTAGTTGAAGATGATCCGGATCTGAACCGGCAATTGGTGACGGCGCTTGGTGACGCAGGCTATGCCGTGGACACTGCAACCGATGGTGAAGAAGGCCATTTTCTCGGTGATACTGAGCCGTATGACGCCGTCATTCTCGATATTGGCCTGCCTGTGATGGACGGGGTCAGCGTGCTGGAAAACTGGCGCCGTGACGGCCGCAAGATGCCGGTGCTCATCCTGACTGCCCGTGATCGCTGGAGTGACAAGGTTGCAGGCTTTGATGCCGGTGCAGATGATTATGTTGCGAAGCCGTTTCACATGGAAGAAGTACTGGCCCGGGTTCGCGCACTGCTGCGTCGGGCATCCGGCAATGCATCGTCGGAAATGACCTGTGGAGACCTGGCGCTTGATACCAGCAGCGCCCGGGTCACGGTCAACGGCGGGGCGATCAAACTGACCTCGCTCGAGTTCCGCCTGCTCAGCTACATGATGCATCACAAGGGCAAGGTCATTTCGCGTACCGAGCTGGTCGAGCATCTCTATGATCAGGATTTTGACCGTGACTCCAACACCATCGAAGTGTTTGTCGGCCGGCTTCGCAAGAAGCTGGGCATTGATGTACTGAAAACCGTTCGTGGTCTTGGCTATTGCCTGTCAGAGCCGGATGATCAGTCGTAGTTCACTTGCTTTCCGGCTGATCGCCGCTGCCTCGGTTGTCAGCGTAGTGCTGCTGATCGCCGCCGGCATTCTGCTGAGTTCACTGTTTACCGCTGCGGTTGAGCGCAGTCTTGATGCCCGCCTGCAGGCTGTGATGGATGGCTTGCTGGCGTCGGTTGAGCTTGAAAAGGAAGTGCCGAAAATCAACAACGTCCTGGCTGACACGCGGTTTGAAATCCCGCTGGCAGGCTGGTACTGGCAGATTTCGTCGCTGGATGGCGATCCCGCGCGCCAGGTTGCATCCGCGTCGTTGCTGGACGAACGGCTGCCGCTGACACAGTTCATGAAACCGGACCGTCGCGCGGGAAATCGCATGAGCGGATACCTCGAAGACCAGTCCGGCAATACTCTGCGGGTCATCGAACAGCGCTTTACCCTGTTCGGCAGCAAGGAACAGTATTCCTTTCTCGTGGCAGGAAACTTCGATGAGCTGCAAACCGAGGTGTCTGCGTTCAACAATGCACTGGTTGCCGTGCTCGGCCTGCTGGGTCTTGGTCTTGTTGCGGCAATCCTGTTGCAGGTCAGATATGGTTTGCGGCCGTTGTCGGACCTGCAGGGCGAATTGTCGGAAATTCGCGAAGGCGAGCAGGAGCGTATCGCCGGCAGCTATCCTGATGAGATTCAGACGGTTACCGATGAACTGAACCTGCTGTTGAAATCCAACACGGAAGTGATTGAGCGCGCCCGCACCCAGGTGGGTAATCTGGCCCATGCGCTGAAAACACCTCTGAGTGTACTCACCAATGAGGCCGGCATTCATGGCGGCAGCCTGGGCAAGAAAGTGTCTGAACAAACCGGTGTCATGCGTGACCAGGTGTCGATGTACCTGGATCGCGCGCGGCGCGCGGCGCGCGCCAAGACGATCGGTGCTGCAACCGACGCCAGCGATGTGGTCAAGTCGATCGTGCGCACACTGGAACGGATTCATGTCGACCGCAAGATTTCGATCAAGGCCAGTTATGACACTGACATTCGCTTCCGCGGCGAACGCCAGGACCTTGAGGAGATGGTCGGCAACCTGCTGGACAATGCCTACAAGTGGACCAATGGCAAGGTTGCCGTTGGCGTTCGCCCGTCTACATCACCCATCGACAAGCGGATTGCCTGGATCGACGTGTGTGTGGAAGACAATGGGCCCGGTCTGCCAGATGGCGGTGCGGCCATTGCCATGGAGCGCGGCAAGCGGCTTGACGAAACCAAACCCGGCTCCGGTCTGGGTTTATCGATCGTGAGTGAAACCGCCGCCATGTATGGCGGCAAACTGTTTCTCGGCAAGAGCGATCTCGGCGGCCTGCACGCCGTACTGACCCTTCCGGCTGCGCGTCGAGGTGACGGGTAGAGCGAAAGGCTCTAAGTCTGTTCATCTGCCACCGAACTGTTCGGCAGACCGCGCTCGCGATACGGTGTTCGCGAATAATAGGCGCGATAGCATTTCGAAAAATGCGAGGGGGATGAAAAACCGCACGCCAGCGCCACATTGATCACCGACATGCTGGTTTGCAACAGCAGGGATCGTGCTTTCTTCAGGCGCAGTTCAAGGTAATAACGTTTCGGCGAGCGATCCAGATAGCGCCGGAACAGTCTTTCAAGCTGCCGCGTTGACAGGCCTGCCTCGCGGGCCAGCAGGCTGGGTGACAACGGGTCTTCCAGATTGTTTTCCATCTGCTCGATGATACCGACCATCTTCGGGTGCCGGGCCCCGATACGGGCAGGCAGCGACATTCTTTGATGTTCACCCGGCTGTCTGATTGGCGAGTGCAGGATGTTTTCGGCAACACTGGAGGCCAGCACCTGTCCGTGCTGTGATGCAATCAGCGCCAGGATCATGTCCAGGGCCGAAGTCCCGCCGGCACCGGTAAACCGGTCACGGTCCACTTCGAACAGGCCGGACGTGACATTGATGTCCGGAAATTCCTCGATGAAGCCCGGCTGGTTCTCCCAGTGGATCGTACAGGTATATCCATCCAGCAACCCGGCCATCGCCAGCAATTGCGCACCGGTGCAGATGGCCCCGATATCGGTGCCGCGGCGGGCCTGCTTGCGCAGCCAGTTGAACAGGGTTTTTTCGCCGTACTGGTGAACATTCGTGCCGCCGCAGACAATGACGGTTGCATGTTCGGGAATGGTGTCCAGGTTGCCGTCGGGAACCAGCGTAATAC
>JABDRA010000490.1 GCA_013041995.1 Anderseniella sp.
GGCTCTGGGCACGGCGTTTTCACCAAGCGCGAGGGCCAGCTGACTACAGACTTCTTCCAGACGATCACCGACATGGCCTACAAGTGGGTGCCTGTCGAGGAAGACGGCAGCTACGAGTTGCGGGACCGCAAGACCGGCGAGGTCAAATACACCGCGACCAGCGCAGACCTTGTTTTCGGTTCGAACTCGATGCTGCGCGCTTATGCTGAGGTCTACGCACAGGACGACAATGAGGAGAAATTCGTTCGCGATTTCGTTGCCGCCTGGACCAAGGTGATGAACGCGGACCGTTTCGACCTGGTCGCGTGATCTGACAAATGTCCGGGCGGGCCCATGCCTGCCCGGACACCGCAAAAATGGCAGACTGCTGGGCCGATTTTTAGGTACACACCCTAGCCAGCAAACGCAGAAAACCGGTCAAACGTTTCTATTTAAGTGGAAAAGGCTCTAGCTTCCAGAATTGATCTGCAGGGAGTGCCTGAACACGGTCTCATCCGTATCCGTGGCTTCCACTTGCATCTTTTCCGCACCATTGGACACATAGTCAAACGCAATGCTGGGGTTTTCCGCCAGCGATATGCCTGCCTCAAAGGTCATCAGCTTCTCGTCGCCCTGATCGATTGCAACCTTCTCCACATACCGTGGCAGAATATATCGCAATGTGATCTGGTCGAGTTGCAGGCCGGTCAGATTGGGGTGAGAAATATCCAGTTTTGTGCGCATCATCGGCTTGGCAATGGTCGAGACATTCACGGGCGCCACGATCTGTGTCAGCCGCATATCGCCCAGAGTCTTCGCGGCAACATCCAGCGTTGTCGTCGGCGGCGCGGCGCAGGCTCCAAGACCGGATGTCTTGACCATTGCTTCGCTCATGAACAACTGGCCGTTCCCGGCTTCCACAATTGCACGCACCGGTGACGGCCCGTTAAATCGCATGCTGGCCGACACCCACACGCTGGAGCGTTGCTGTTCAGGCCTTACGGTCAGGGAAACCGGCATCGGGTTTTCATCGATAATGATTGTAACGGACTTTACCTTTGCCCCGTTGGGCAACGATGCCTGCACAGATACCGGCACCTGGCGGTCATCCTTTGCCCGATATGGCACTTCCAGCTTCACTACAGAATCGTTCCGGGTGATCAAGCGCTGGCCGAAAACACTTGGTTTCAGTTCTGCCCAGGTCAGTTCGACCGACAGCGCTGCGCTGGAAGACATTGACAAACCTGCGTATATCGCGCCGACAGCCAGGCCCAAGTGAAAGAAAGGTTTTTTACCCAAAATCATGTCCCCGTTGACGGCTGTGGCCTGCATATGCTGCAAAGCCTGTGTAAGTGTCTCATGCCGCCATTAACCTGCTCACGGGACGATACCAGTTAGGCATGTATAACGTCAACTTTGTGCCATCACAGAGACCCCATGTTGCTTGCAGGCCGGACACTCAATGGCCTCCTGCAACATGCCAACAGACAGGAATGACCAATGCTGCTTGTCGAAGCGACGTGGAAAGAAGTTGAAAGCCATCTGGCAGACTCGCGGGCGATTGTCATGCCTATCGGGTCGGTTGAACAGCACGGTCCGATGGGACTGCTGGGAACCGATGCCATGTGCGCAGAAATCATAGCCCGGCGCGCAGGCGAAATTGGAGGTTTCCTTGTCGGCCCCACCCTGGCGTTGGGGATGGCCCAGTCGCATCTGGCGTTTCCCGGCACAATCTCATTGAAACCGTCAACCCTTATGGCAGTTGTTGAAGACGTGGTGGCATCGCTGTCGAACTCAGGCTTCCAGCAGATCATTTTTCTGAACGGCCACGGTGGCAACGTCGCCACCGTGACGACGGCGTTTGGCGAAATTCATGCACAACGCTCCCTGCAGCATGATCCGGACAATCTCGAGCTTGCCCTGAAAAGCTGGTTTGACCTGCCTGGAATTCGACGTCTGCTTGCCGACATGTATCCCAGCGGTCATGGTTCTCACGCCACACCATCGGAAATCGCGATTACCCAGCATGCCTTCCCACATGCTGTGAAGCAGGTTGCGCTGGACCCACAAACTGCACCCGATGGCCGTTTCAGTGATGCGCATGATTTTCGCAAACGATACCCGGATGGCCGCAAAGGTGCAGACTCCAGCCTTGCCAAGCCTGAAGACGGCGCAAAACTTATAGAGGCTGCAGCACAGGCACTGGCCGCGGAAATGACCAGGTACGGCAAGACATGAGGTGCGCGATTACTCTTTCGGTGGCAGCAGGCCTTGTGGCGCATCAAGAAACCGGATGACATTCTGTTTGACCGGCACTTCCGACGACCCCGGTACTTTCACCGTCTTGCCGGCGGGATCAATCTCCACGATCTGCGCAATGTTGCGCCGCAGCTTTCGTCCCGAGCCAACGGCCTGCTGGTGCAGCTTGGTCGAATACGGCAACTCATAAGCCCGGGGCCTTTGCATCTCGGTTCCCACATCGAGGTCACGCGCCCACAGGTAGATGCTGTCGGGCTCCGCAATCTCGATTGCCAGGAGATAGAGCCGCGATGGCAGTTTCTCGGTTGTCATAGGCCAGCCCTGCAGGCCAGGCAGCGACTTGTAGGTGACGATCATGAGTACCGTGGCAAGGACCGTTACCATGATCTTGATCCAGTGACTCCAGCGCGAATACAAATGAAGGCTCAGAAGAATGACGCCGAGCATGACGTAGGCTGCTGCCAGCCCGCCAGTACCTAGTTCGAACATATGTCATCCTCCAAACCGTTGGTCACGGCGCTTTAGAATGTGACCAGTTTCTTTTCCAGCCGGTTTATCCGGCCGATCTTGCCGTCTCGCAAAATGGTGAACCGAACAGCAGTCCGCTCCTCTCCCTTGCGTCTCATGTCGACGGTATCGTTGAAGTATATCTTGTAGACCGGGTTGACCTTGGCGACCCTGACGGTTACCGGCACCGTGACCTGTTCGACACTCTCGTAATAATGCAGATTGACAGTGTACTCGCCAGGCACAGTGCCGCGAACTGCAGCAACCTCCTGGTTCAACACATTCTCGATAACCTTGCCCTCTACCTCAATCTTGTCATTCAACATTCCCCGGTCATCCCGGTCGAGATGAACCAGGCCGGCTGAACGGTTGCGAAACCAGGTCACGTTCCCTTGAGGATCTTCAATCCAGGTATCAATGTCTTCCTGGCTGCCGTCCGGCCACGTAACGGTAACCAGATACTGCGCATCGAGGATCACTTTACCGGCGTCCTTGGCCGGGCTGATAAATATCACTGCAATAAAAAACAGGAACACAAATCCAATGAGGGTGTTGAACAACAGGTCGGTGAACGCATCGGTGGGTTGACGGCTGTATCCGGAAGAGGACGATCCTTTCAACTGGATTGTCATGATACACGTGCCTGGTCGCGGATGCGGACCAGTTTTCCGATCAACTCCTCGGTGCCGCGGGCCAGTACCATGTATTGCGCGCCCAGTACCATTGCCGTGACCAGGCCTGCGAGGGTTGTATAAAGCGCTGTCCCCATGCCGCCACTCATGGAAATCAGCAGGGTCTGAATATTTTCCGGTGTTGGTGCTGGTCCGGAAGACAGGGCGCCCAGTATCAGTATGAAACCGACGATAGTGCCGATCAGTCCGAGCCGGATCAGGATATCGACGAGGTACCAGCCGATTTCGACCGCAGCCCGCAACCTGTCGGCGTAAATCTCGAATACCAGACCGCCATCCTTATTGTCCGAGGTTGACTGTTTGCGGGCTTCGATCACCTGCGACACGTAACCTGCCACAAATTGTTCGGGTGTCTGGAACGGTGACATTTCCTCATTGACGGGCTCGCCCGTGGGCGCCTGCTTTCCTCCCAACCAGGCGTAGGCAGCGTCGATTTGCCTTGTGACGCGAAGGATGTGCCAGACGGCATGAAAGGTTGCTCCCAGAAACAGCCCTGCAATCAGGATGGAGAGCTTGCTCTGGTCGGCATCAATGACGCGGGCGAAGTAACCGAGATCATAGGCCACGTAACACGCAAATACCGCGATCCCAGCCAGCAACACCCAGATTTGCAGGAAAATGTAACTTCGGTTGGTTTTCGCCATGGTCTATTTGAAACCCTCGGGCCGGAGGGACTCAACCGTGCTATACTTGCGCTTCGCCGCCTGCATTTGCGATGGTGTCTGTTCCAGGCTTCCCGCGATCCATGCCAGATAGGGTTCGGCGATCTCTTTGCCGTTTGAGCGCGCATGCCGAAGCCAGGCAAACCCGCGTGAAGGTTCGATCGGCAGCCCGCGGCCATAGCGATACATCAAGGACACATTTATCTGTGCGTCCGGCCAGTCTGCCAAGGCAGAGCGCAGATACCATTCGCTTGCCTTTTTCAGGTCAACAGGAGTTCCCAGCCCCAGATAGTACAGATTTCCCAGTTGGTTTTGTGACCAGGCATCACCAGTTGCGGCCTTTTCCTTCAGGCGCTCAAAGGCAACCGAATAGTTGCCATTGCGCAGGTCTGTTGCAATGCTGGTTTCCGGTTTGGCGACCTGCCAGATCAATGCGGCAACAATGGCAGCAGCCATCGCGACCAGCGCAATCCGACGCGACCCGGCAGGCATGCTGACAGTGCTTTTTGCTGCCTCTGTTGCCTGCTTCATCGGGGAGCACTCCATCGGACGCGACATACACACGAAGATTATGCGATGGTTTTTTGTGAAGTGGCAACAACCATCACACGGTTATTCCACCCTCACCGGACAATATTGATTGCCCTATTCAAGTCATATCGGGAGTAAATGATGTCGCGACTGCTTACATCATGCGAGATCAGGTCATGAAACACCTTATACTGATTTTCGGTTTACTGGTCGGTTGGCCCGGCCTGGGTCTGGCCCAGAGCCCGCTGCAGCATGTGGACCTGACCTCGCCGGACATGACCCAGGCTGAAATGACCCGAGAAGAGGTTATGGCAGCACTGGCAACAGCCAGTCTTGAGCATCCTGCTGATTTCACCAGCCGGAAGCTCTCGGGTCTTGATTTGTCCGGGCTTGATTTCAAGCGGGCCGTACTGCGCTTGGCGCGGCTCAACAAGACCAATCTGACCGGTGCAAACCTGGCTGGTGCAGTCCTGGATCAGGCCTGGATGCTGGAAGCCAATCTGACCAAAGCCAATCTCAAAGATGCCAACCTGTTCCAGGCGCAGTTGCTGAAAGCAATACTTGATGGTGCGGATCTGTCAGGGGCGCTGATTGCCAGTGACCTGACAGGGGCAAGTATGAAAAACACAAAACTCGTCGGCGCAAACCTGAGCGCAGATATGCGCAACCAGTCGATGGGGCTGATGCGCGGGGTGTTGGCGTCTGCAAACCTCGAAGGTGCCGATTTCACAAATGCCAACCTGTCCAGAACCAGGTTCGAGTTTGCATCAATGAAGGGCGTTATTCTGGAAGGGGCCAACCTGATGCGTGCTGAGCTGGGTGGGGCGGATCTCACCGGAGCCCGTGTCGCTGGTGCAGACTTCACTGATGCCGATATGACGTCAGCGAAACTCAAAGACCTCGTTGGTGTTGCAGACAGCAATCTTGAACAAGCGGTTAGCAACCTCAACCTGGCATTCCGCAAATAAATTGAACTGGCTCTGTCTGGCTAAACTGTAACGGCGGTAAATGGCATCCAACCCCTGAACGGAATAATCCTCGCCTGAACGTGGAATTTGGGTCTATCGTAGCGGTGCTTGCCGATGGCAGGCACTGAGCCGGGACGGTTGAAACAAGAAAATTCAACAAGGAGGAAGTCATGTCTCACAAGTTTGCTGGAGGGTGCGACCACGTACACACTCACTCGGATAAAGATCCGATCGACAACCACACCTGCCATTGTTCGGTATGCAAAAGTGTTACCGGTCAAGACACGACGCATGTTGTATTCTTCAAGCACGGCGATCTGGGCGTTGACGAATCCGACAACTTGAATCGTCAGCCATTCAACGCGAAAAATCCGGACGGTCCGCTGGAGCTCTGCACATGCGCAACCTGCGGCACACCGATCATGCTGGATGACAAGGAAAACCGCATAAGGGCTATCGTGCCCAACCTCATGGGGTATCAGCCGGACAGCCTGCCGGCGACTTATCATGCCTTTTATGATCCAGCCACCGGCGCTGCGGCACCAAACGATGGCCGGCCGGTATATGAAGGCCTTCGCCCGGACTTCGTCTGGCCAAAGCCAAGCTGAAGGAATAGCTCTAATCGCTACGTTTAGCGAACTGCCTGGCACCCTTGCTGAGGGTGTCGGGCAGACTGTCATTGTGCCGAGGTCCCTGTCACCGCCAACCATGTGATGCACTCACGCTTGGCTACCTTCCCTACCGCAGCCACGTTCAGGAGATAATCATTTGACCCGTTCTCAATTCAATCCGACGGGCGCTCAACTGTTGAATGATATCAAACATGTTGTCGGTGACGCGGGATGGATGGATGTGACGGATGCGCCGCGCCATTTTGATGATCCGCGCGGGCGCTTTAAGGGTAGGGGATGCCTGATTGTCCTGCCTAACTCGACGGAACAAGTGGCTGCCATTGTCCGGCTTTGCAACGCGGCCAAAGCAGGTATTGTGCCCTATAGCGGTGGAACCGGTGTCGTGGCGGGTCAGCTGTCAATTGACAGCGACAATGCAATCATCATGTCACTTGAGCGGATGAACAAGGTGCGCGAGATCTCTCTCGACGACAGTGTCCTTGTCGCCGAAGCCGGGTGTATTCTCGAGAATATCCACAGCGCGGCGCAGGAACAGGGCATGATGTTTCCGTTGAGTATGGCATCGAAGGGGAGTTGCTGCATCGGTGGCAATCTGGCCACGAATGCCGGCGGCATTCAGGTGCTGCGATACGGCAACGCGCGCGATTTGTGCCTTGGAATTGAAGCTGTCCTGCCTTGCGGGACGATCCTGAGTGAACTGAGCCCGCTGCGTAAGAACAACACCGGCTATGACCTGCGGCACCTGTTGATCGGCAGTGAAGGGACCCTTGGTGTCATCACAGCCGCGTCTTTGATACTGAAACCGATTGATCCTGAAACCGCAACGGCCCTTCTGGCTATCAAATCTCCTGCACATGCACTGATGGTTTACAAGGAGATCAAGGGGCATTTGGACGATGCTGTCTCGGCCCTCGAACTGATGAGCGGCCTGGGGCTGGAACTGGTCACCTCAAAGTTTCCGACGCTTCGAAACCCGTTTGAACACAGCTGTGATTGGGCCTTGCTGCTGGAAGCCACCGGCCCGTTGGGGATCGGCGAGCGTCTGGAAACCGCATTGACGGGCTGCTTTGAAAACAATCTTGTGCTGGATGCCGTGGTCGCCCAGTCGCAATCACAACGAGACAGCCTGTGGGCCC
>JABDRA010000491.1 GCA_013041995.1 Anderseniella sp.
CCGGAACCATCCGGACATTCGCCAGGTCCTCAAGGACTTCATGGATGCGGACTTCTGCTCCCTCGTCCAGATGGAAACACCGATCCTGTGCGGGCTCGTGGCGCGCGAACTCAAACGACGCTGCGGCTATGGGCTGGACAAGGTGTACTTCTGTTCGACCGGTGCTGAAGGCAACGAGACAGCCATCAAGTTCGTGCGCCGGGCAACCGGCCGTGACAGGCTGGTGTTTGCAAGTTCCGCCTTTCATGGCCTGACGTCAGGAGCACTTGCCTTGAACGGCGGAGAAGTGTTCCGCGAAAAATTTGGCGAACTGCTGGGTACCGACAAGGTGCCGTTTGGAGATCTGGACGCTTTGGAGGCAGTGCTTGCAACCGGTGATGTTGCCGCGTTTTTCATTGAGCCCATTCAGGGCAAGGGCGTTAACATTCCGCCAGCAGGTTACCTGGCCGGTGCAGGCAGGCTATGCAGGAAATACGGCACCCTTTTTGTTGTCGATGAAGTCCAGACCGGCATTGGCCGCACCGGAAAATTTCTGGCAATCCAGCACGAGGATGGCGTTGAACCTGACCTGATCATTCTGTCCAAGTCCCTGTCTGGCGGTTACGTGCCTGTGTGTGCCGTACTGATGAAGGATGGCGTTTACAACAAGGTTTTTTCATCGCTTGATCGCGCAGTTGTTCATTCTTCGACATTCGGAAAATCCAACTTCGCCATGGCCGCAGCTCTTGCTGCCATGAACGTCCTTGATGAAGAGGACCTGTGTGCCAATGCAACTGCCATGGGAAATCTGCTCGGCGAACGGTTGTCGGCACTGGTGCCGAAATACGAGTTCATGAAAGAGGTACGCTGGCGCGGATTGATGCTGGCGGTTGAATTCGGGAAACCGAAATCCCTCAAGCTGCGCACGGCATGGGCGACCGTCAATGGTCTGAACGAGGATCTGTTTTGTCAGGCCGTCACCATTCCCCTGCTGGAAGACCACGCCATTCTTACCCAGGTTGCCGGAAACCGCATGACCACAATCAAACTGATCCCTCCATTGACCATCAATGAGGCCGATGTTGACTGGTTTGTTTGCGCTTTCGACAAGGTCATGGCGGATCTTCACAAGTTCCCGGGCCCCGCGTGGGAGAGCCTGACACGCATCGCCAAGAATGCGCTGGCGCGCCCGGATGAAAAGGCCAGGGCCAGCGCATGACGACGACCAAGCGTACGGCGCGCAAGCCAGCAGCCCGCAAGTCTGCTGCGAGAAAGAAACCTGCCAAGACAGCCAGAAAGTCAGAGGCTGAAAAAGATCTTAAAACGGCGGTGGCTGATCCGGTGGACGTTGAGACCAGCGCATCTGAACACACAGACAACGCCGGAAACCAAACTGACAGTCCTGAAGCCAAGGGTGTCGTTGCAGCCCTTAAGTCGGGCGAGGCGTTTGCGCACATCGCACGAGCTTGCAGCAATCGTGCCTGGATCGTTGTCATTGTATTTATCATATTGGCAGCCCTTGGGGCGGGTCTGGCTGCAACCAAACTGAAAGTCGACACAGATCCCGGCCTGATGATCTCCAACAGCCTGGACTTCCGCCAGAAGTACAAGCAGTTCTCCAAAACGTTCCCCGCGGTTGAGAACAATTTCCTGTTCATTGTGGAAAGCGATGATCCCGAGGAAAGCCGCAAAGGCGCGGAACGGGTCGAGAAGGCCCTGCTGGTCAGACCGGACCTGTTTCATCATGTGGTCGCACCCGGTGTCGGTGCGTTTTTCGACGATTACGGTATCCTCTACGCAGATACACAGGATGTGAAAAAGATTGCGGACAAGATCAAGGAATCCGCTCCAACCTTCAATGCACTTGCAGATCAGCCGAACATGGCTGGTCTGTCAGGTGTCCTGAATGAAATTACCGCCTACACCCAGGCGGGCAGGGCGCCGGAAGGCGTGGAGGTGTTCTTGAACGCCATTGCCAGCACGGTAGATGGGGAGACCTCCGGGCAGTCAGTACCGCTGGACTGGTCGGGCCTGGGCGGAACCGGTGACGGACCGGTGCTGACTGAAAAGCGCTGGTTCGTGCTGAGCCAGCCGATACTCGATTTTTCCGAAATCGAGTCAGCAGCAAAGCCAATGGCCGAGGCGCGCAAACTCATGGCTGACCCTGCGATAACCGCAGACGGCAAGGTCACCGTAGAGCTGACTGGCGAAGCAGCCTTGAACGCGGAAGAATTTGAAGCGGTGACCAAGGGCGCAGCCATTGCCGGCATCATATCGTTCACTCTGGTCACCCTGACCGTGTTCTTTGGTTTGCCGGCGATGGTGCTTGTTGTTCCAGCACTCAGCCTCATCATACTGGGCTTCTTGATAAATGCCGGGTTCGCAACCTTGAGCGTCGGTTACCTGAACATGATATCGGTTGCCTTTGCAGTGCTGTTTATCGGCCTTGGTATTGATTATGCGGTTCACGTCGTTTTGCGGTTTGCCGAACATCGTGCAAAAGGCGAATCCGGTTCTGATGCTGCCGTAAGCGCGGTGCGCAAGACCGGTCCGGCCCTTGCCTTGTGCACAGTGACCACCGCATTTGCGTTTCTGGCCTTCACACCAACCGATTTTGTCGGCATGGCCCAACTCGGTGTTATCGCTGCGGGCGGCCTGGTAATCGCATTTATTGCCTCCATCACGTTGATACCGGCCATCCTTACCTTGTTGCCCGGCAAGCAGGAAAAATTTGCCCGCAACATGGCTCACCTCAAGTCAGTGAACGGCAAGAGACGGTCTCGGAGTTCCTGGATTCGCACTGGCGCCACACTGGTCATTCTGGGCATTGCGGCAGCGTCCCTGTTCACATTTTCAGATGCGCGCTTTGACGGCGATCCGATAAACCTGAAAGACCCGGCTGCGCCGACCGTCAAGGCGTTCATGAAAATACTCGAAGACCAGCCCGGCGAAATCTATGCCGGTCAGGTTCTCGTTGAACCGGGGCAACCGGCGCGTGAGATGGTTGCAAAACTGAACGCGCTGCCCGAGGTCAAGAAGGTTCATGCAATTTCCGACTTCCTGCCGGAGGACCAGGTCGCCAAACTGGCAGAGCTCAATCCTTTGCGTGATGTGATGCCGCGGGTGGTGAATTCAGGTTCGGATGTCGGTGATGAAGTGCGCCGGCGGATGATTGCCAGCATCTCCAGAAACATGAAAGCGTTGTCCGGTGTCGAAGATGCGCCGGCTGCATTGAAAGCGTCAGCGAAACGCCTGCAAGATGCCATTGCGGCCTTTGACGAGAAAAACACAGGTGATGACAGCGAAGCCACTGCAAGACTCGAACGGCAACTGTTTGTCGGGTTGCCGGACATGCTGGCCGATATCAATCGCCTGGCCACAACCAACACGGTAAGTGTTGATGCCCTGCAGACAACCTTGCGCGAGCGGTTTGTAGCGCCGGATGGCAGATGGCGGCTTGAGGTGGTGCCTGCGAAAAACATGCGCGATTCGGGTAATCTGGAAGAGTTTGTGGCGGCTTTGCAATCCGTGGACCCTGAAGTTTCCGGCTCACCTGTAGATATCGCGGGCTCAGCCGACGCGGTCGCGCGGGCCATGATCCTGGCGACGCTTGCTGCTTTGGCGATGGTGGTGCTGTTGGCATGGCCGGCGTTCCTGCGCGTGCGTTATGTGTTGCTTGTGCTCTCACCACTGGTGTTGGCTGCGTGCCTGATGGTGGGATACACCGTCATGTTCAGCTCACCGTTCAATTTCGCCAATGTCATTGTGCTGCCGCTGTTGCTGGGTCTGGGGGTTGATTCTTCCATCCACTATGTCATGCGCGCACGTGAGGAGACCGTGGCAACAGATGTAACCGGCACATCCACTCCAAGAGCAGTCCTGATTTCTGCCCTCACAACAATTGGATCGTTCGGGACATTGTGGCTTTCCGGTCATCGCGGCATGTCGAGCATGGGGGAAATGCTGACCATCGCAATCCTGGTCACGCTGATTTGTACGCTGGTGGTTTTGCCACAACTCATGCACTGGGCATTCTCTAGGGGGAGCAGAGTGCCAGTGGCTAAAGAGCACACCACGGGTGGAAACCCTTGACCTCGCTGTGAGGTCATAATTAAGAACATGTCTTCTGATTTACGGGGGCGTTTTCAAGTTCGAACAACAAAAGGTGGTAGACCTGTGTCGGTACCGTTTATGCAGCAAGCGCGCGTTGGCGCCTATGTGATGAAGCAGAAGCTCAAGGGCAACAAGCACTATCCGCTGGTGCTTATGCTAGAGCCATTGTTCAAATGCAATCTGGCCTGTGCCGGTTGCGGCAAGATCGACTATCCGAAACCGATCCTCGACAAGCGCCTGTCGGTCAAGGATTGCCTGGAGGCAGTAGATGAATGCGGTGCGCCGATTGTAGCTATTCCCGGCGGTGAACCGCTTATCCATAAGGAAATCGGTGAAATCGTTGAAGGCATTGTGGCACGCAAGAAGTACGTGTCGTTGTGCACCAATGCGCTGTTGCTCGAAAAGAAGCTGCATTTGTTCAAGCCGTCACCGTTTCTGTTCTTTTCCGTCCATCTTGACGGTCTCAAAGACCACCACGACAAGTCGGTTTGCCAGACCGGTGTATATGACCGCGCGATTTCGGCTATCAAGGCTGCACAGGCGAAGGGCTTCCAGGTCAATGCCAACGCGACCATTTTTGACGGACATGAGCCGGAAGATATCGCCAAGTTCCTCGACATGACCACCGAGATGGGCGTCAACGTCTCAATCTCACCTGGCTTCATGTATGAGCGTGCGCCTGATCAGGAGAGCTTCCTGTCGCGCCGCAAGACCAAACAGTTGTTCCGCGAAGTCTTCAAGCACGGCAAGGGCAAGAAGTGGAAGCTGTCGCACTCAACCTTGTTCCTCGACTTCCTCGCTGGTAACCAGGAGTATATGTGCACGCCGTGGGGTATGCCGACCCGCAATGTGTTTGGCTGGCAAAAGCCGTGTTACCTGCTCGGCGAAGGATACGTCTCCACCTATAAGGAACTCATCGATACAACCGACTGGGAAGCCTACGGCACCGGGCGTTATGAAAAATGTGCCAACTGCATGGCCCATTGCGGCTTTGAACCAACGGCTGCTCTTGATGCCACGGCCAACCCGCTGAAGGCGCTGGCGGTTGCCATTCGCGGTGTGAAGACAGATGGTGACTTCGCGCCGGAAATCGATCTCACTCATGCCCGCAAGGCCGACTATGACCTGCATGAAGAGCACGTCACAAAAGTCATGAAGGAGATTCACGCGCCGAAAGTGGCTGCTGAATAAGTTCGGAAGCTTTAAACTTTACGAATACAAAGCGGCCCGGTGCAGTAATGTGCCGGGCCTTTTCATGATCGCTTGCAAAGTGCTGGAACAACTTTATGGGTTCTACCGACCCCATATTTCTCTAGCTTGTTATGCCAAAATCCGGGAGCAGGGCCTCGCAGACGACCTTGAGTTGCTTTTGCGCCTTGCTTGACTTGCCGGCAAGCCGTATCAGTCCGCCGACATCCTGCGGTCGCGAGGCCAGCCCGCGCAGCAGGCCACGGATGTTCAGGTTGCCATCAGAATGCACAGCATCTCGCGTCGCTTCGGGCAGGGTGTCTGTGCCTTCATCCAGCACGATTCGAATGGCGATGAACGGTATGTTGAACCGTGTGGCGGCGTGCGCGATACCGGCACTTTCCATGTCCACAGCGCAGGCACCGCATTGTGAATGGGTGGCCTGTTTGCCGTCCTGGGTTTCAATAATTTCGGTTGCGCAATAGACGGCCCTGTCCGTGACGACCGGCAAGCCTGCCATCTTGCCTGCTACCGCTGATATCCAGGCAGTGTCAGTGTCGAAGCGTTCGTCTTCTTCAGTGATTATCGCGTTCGGCAGGATGATGCTGCCAGTGGAGATGGCCGTATCGAGTGCGCCACAAAACCCGATTGAGACCAGTCCTGACAACCGCTTCTCCAGGCGGCCCAGTTCCGCCGCTGCCAGAAACCCTGCCGCGCGGCCCAGGCCCGACTGCACGGCGATCAGCCTGTCGCGTACGGGAGCGACCGTGCCACTGACGACAGAGTACTCCTGCGCAAGCGCTGTTATGAGCCCGATGGGTCTGATGTGATCTGAAGTCGCCATTTGAGGCAAAGCAAGTGCAGCAGTAAGGCGGGTTCGTCAACCCGCCTTTTGTGTCACATGAAATTTCACGGCAAGGAGACGGCTTGGCTGGTTCACCGGGAAAACCCTACATGCCCCATTCAACCTTGCGCGTGTTGCCGCGCATCAAATTGGCGTAGCGTCCCAGTGCCCATATCGGGAAAAACGACGAATAGCCGTGATAGCGTAAATAGAACACACGGGGAAAACCAACGGCAGTGTACCAGGGTTCATCCCATTTGCCGTCTGTGCGCGGTGCTTCATTGATGAACTGTGCGCCACGGGCCACGCTTGCGTTCGTGACTTCGCCGGCTGCCATCAGACCCAACATGGCCC
>JABDRA010000495.1 GCA_013041995.1 Anderseniella sp.
GTCATCATCGGTATGACCGTCCACCTGCAAGACCCAGTTCAGATCCTCCGGTATTTCGCCGACCAGTTGCTTCATGGCCACTGCCAGCTTGGCAATTTCCAGTTGGCCCGTCGGTGACAGGGAGGCCGCGCCCTTGGCAAACAAAACCTCCGACTGGAACACAAAACGGTCCCCGACGACCCGGATATCGTCACGGTTAGCCAGAATGCGGCGCAGCCGGCCGAAGAATTCGGACCGGAACCGGTTCAACTCCTGCACCCTTTGGGCCAGTGCGACATTCAGCCGGCGGCCGAGGTCGACAATCTGCGATCGACTTTCCTGATCCTGTCTTTCAGCAGCCTCAAGTGCATCGTTCAGGGCACCGATCTGCCGGCGCAGTGCGGCAATCTGCTGGTTCAGCAATTCAACCCGTGCCAGTGCCTCGGATGACACTTTCCTCTCGCCTTCCAGCCTTTGCTGCAGGGCCGATAATTGCGTGCCTGCCTGATTGCCTTCCGATCTGAAGGTATCGACAACGCCCTGCAACTGACTGGTTTCATCGCGCGCCGACCTGAGGTCGTCGGTGAGGGCAGACAGAGTGGTTTCAATCTCGGCCTTTGAAGACTTCTCCAGCGCGAGCAACTCGGTCAGTTCGCTGATCTCGGAGCGCAGCCTTGAAAGCGCACTGTCCTGGCCGGAGATCTCGCGCGCCTGCAGGAACTGGGTGATCATGAAAACGGACAACAGAAAAGTGATGACCAGCAGCAGTTGTGCCATGGCATCCACAAATCCGGGCCAGTAGAAGCCGGAACTGTCCTGGCCACGCCTGCGTCCTCTGCCGAGACCCGCCACGGCCTAACTCCGGCCCCGGCCGGGAGGCGCGCCGACACGCGCCAGCATGCGTTTTATTTCAGCGTTTTGTTCAGACTGCTGCTGTGCCCACTGACGCACGACCTTTTGCTCTTCGCGCATTTGCTGCACAAGACCGTGCACGGCACCAGCGAGCTGCTCCATGGATTCAGCATTCTGCGGTCCGGTGCCGTTGGATTGCACGGCTGTTTCAAGTGTGCGGTTGATGCGATCCATGCCTGAGCGAAGTGTCGACATTTCAGCCTGAATGTGTGACGGCATATCAATGGTATTGGCATATTCACCGGCATCGATATCGGTCAGTGTGGCAAGCCAGTCCTCCAGATCATTGTAGAACCGGTTCTGTGCCTGGCTGGCCTGCAGCTCAAGGAAGCCGAGAACCAGCGAGCCGGCAAGACCGAACAGGGAAGATGAAAACGACGTGCCCATGCCGGCAAGCGGTGCCTCAAGACCGGCTTTGAGTTCTTCGAACACGGTGCCGGACTGGGCTGTTGAAATATTGAGTGACCGGATGGTTTCGCCGACGGCGGAAACAGTTTGCAACAGGCCCCAGAACGTGCCCAGCAACCCCAGGAAAATCAGCAATCCGATCATGTAGCGCGAGATGTCGCGGGCTTCATCAAGGCGCGAGGCAAGCGAGTCCAGCAATGAGCGCAAGGTGATCGGCGACAATATGGTGAGGCCTTCGCGGTCGCGAAGCTGAGCCGCCATTGGCGCCAGCAGACGCGGGAGATGCGGTATTTCCAGTCCGGGATTGGCAATGCGGAAGCTGTTGACCCAGTTCACCTCCGGCCACAGGCGGAACACCATCCGGAACGTATAGGCAATACCCAGCAACAGAACCACGACGATGAGGCCGTTAAGGCCAGGATTGGCCATGAAGGCAACCTGGATATTGGGAAACAGAACGGCTGAGCCGATGCAGATGAGAATGGTGAAAACCGCCATGCGGACGAGATATACCCGCGGCAGTTCCAAGACTTTCAGATGATCCGATGCCAGCATGCCGATCTCATGTCCTTCCCGAGCACAAATTTATCCGCAGTGTAGCCAAAGATTCAACCTTGTCACGTCTCTAGATCGCGATGTTTTTGGTTTGACCAACCAAAACTCATAAACCTGTTCGCCTTCAAAGTGATCGAGCAACTCCATGGGTTCGATCGAACCCAAGTTGCTCCAGAGCGAATCACGTTCCGACAGGTCCACAAGCCTACTCTATCCCGTTGCCGCTGCGCTTGTTTTCGCAAATCCGAGTGCAACTTTGGCGAGAAATGCTGCATCCGAAGCGGTCGACTTTAGTTGACGCTTGTGGAGGTTTTACGGCGCTTCGCTACTCGCTGGTGCGAGCTGCCTTGATGCAGGCCTTCAACTGAGCCTGCATGTGTTCATTGCCGGCCATGATGTCGCCGGTGGTCATGACATCAGGGCCGCCATCGATGTCGGCAGCGAACCCGCCTGCTTCACGCACCATGACGATGCCGGCACAGATATCCCAGGGTTTCAGGCCACGTTCCCAGTAACCATCAAGGCGGCCAGCGGCTACCCAGGCAAGATCAAGCGACGCTGTCCCGGCCCTGCGGATGCCGGCGGCCTTGGCTTGCACCTGCGCAAGTTCACGGCGAAATTCCGCATGATCGCCGCGTCCGCGATGAGGAATTCCGCAGGCAATAACGGCGTCTGAAATATCGCGGCGGCCGGATACACGCATACGACGGTCGTTCACATAGGCGCCACCGCCGCGTTCGGCGGCGAAAAGCTCGTCGGCAATCGGGTTGTAGATAACACCTGCAACCGGTTCGCCATTGCGGGTCACGCCGATCGAGACGGCGAAATGCGGGATGCCGTGAATGAAGTTTGTGGTGCCGTCAATCGGATCAACCACCCAGACATGCTGGCCGTCGGTGCCGGCGATCTCGCCGCCTTCTTCCAGGTGAAATCCCCATTTCGGGCGCGCTCTTTTCAACTCTTCCACAATAACCTTTTCAGCCTTGCGATCAGCGCGGGTGACAAAATCAGCAGGGCCTTTTTGCGATACCTGAAGATTTTCAACCTCGCCGAAATCGCGCGATACGGCACGTGCTGCCTTGCGGGCAGCGCCGGTCATGACGGTAATCAGGGGGGAAGCTGGCATGGTCCGATTTTAACCTTCGGATGCGCGGCGAACGTAGGTCACCTCATTGGTATCAACGATGATCTTTTCACCGGTGCCGATAAACGGAGGCACCATGACCTTGAGACCGTTTTCAAGCAATGCAGGCTTGTAGGATGAAGACGCCGTCTGGCCCTTTACCACCGCATCAGCTTCGGTGATTTCAAGGGTCACATAGTCGGGAAGAGAAATGCCCAGCGGTTTTTCCTCATAGGTTTCCACAGTGACCATCATGCCGTCCTGCAGGAACGCCGTCCGCTCGCCGACAAATTCTTCCGGCAGTTCGATCTGCTCGTAGGTTTCATTGTCCATGAACACCAGCATGTCGCCCTGTTGATACAGGAACTGAAAATCTTTCTGCTCAAGGCGTACCTTCTCAACGGTCTCCGAAGACCGGAAGCGTTCGTTCAGCTTGGTGCCGTTGACGATGCCTTTCATCTCGACCTGTGCAAAGGCGCCACCCTTGCCGGGTTTTACATGGCCGACCTTGACCGCAATATAGAGGTCTCCGTTGTGCAGCAGCACATTGCCGGGCTTGATTTCATTGCCATTGATTTTCATTCGAGATACCTGGAATTTTCAAAGAACGGGTCAGTTGACGGCAATTGACGCCATCAGGTTGGCCGGGGTTTAGC
>JABDRA010000502.1 GCA_013041995.1 Anderseniella sp.
CCGGGATGGTATTCGGAAAGGCTCAATGCGCCGGACACCAGGATTGCCGTGTTTACGGCTGACAAGCTGATGGTCCATGCCGGACCTGCCGGCAGCGGCGGCATGCACTGGCACTCGAGCAAAGACCTGCCTGCTTTGGTGGACGGCATTGACCCGGTGTTTCTGGGAATTGATACCGAAGGCGTCAATCATTTCGCGGTCCAGGCCGCCGACACCGAGCTTGAACCTGCCAGCGGCATGGTCGCACTTGACCTGAGATCTATCGCGCTGCAGGGGCTGGTCAGCGATGCAAGCCTCGGGCTGGCGGCGCAGGCGCGTTCCCTGCTGCAATGGCACGTGCGGCACCGGTTCTGTTCAAACTGCGGCGCATCCACCCGCCCGGACGATGCCGGATACAAGCGTGTGTGTGGTACCTGTTCGGGAGAACATTTTCCGCGCACCGACCCGGTCGCGATTATCGCCATTACCCGGGGCAGGTCGATGCTGCTGGGCCGCTCGGCCCGGTTTGCCAGCGGCATGTATTCGACGCTGGCCGGTTTTGTGGAACCCGGCGAAACGGCAGAAGACGCAGCGCGGCGCGAGGTTTTTGAAGAATCCGGCATCGTGGTTGGCGACGTGCGTTACATCATGAGCCAGCCGTGGCCGTTTCCGGCAAATCTGATGCTCGGCATGGCCGGCGAGGCACTGAGCGAAGCCATTACCATCGATCCCGACGAGCTTGATGATGCACGCTGGTTCAGCTTCGACGAAGTCAATGCAATGGGCGATGGCAGCCACCGCGACGGTTTGCAACTGCCGCCGGACATTTCAATCGCTCACCATCTGATCAGGCAGATACTGGACAATTAATCCGTGTAACTCGTGCTCACGCAGTGGTGTCCATTTCCTCGCGCCGTCTGGCCAGTTCCAGCCGGTGCGGCGAACTTTTGTACACACCCAGCACACGCAGGGATTTGGTGAAGAAATCCAGCTCTTCAAGCGCCAGACGGACCGGCCTGTCCTGCGGATGGCCTTCGATGTCGGCATAGAACTGCGCCACGTTGAATGACCCGTCCACATAGGATTCCAGCTTGATCATGTTAACGCCATTGGTGGCAAATCCGCCCATGGCCTTGAACAGGGCTGCCGGCACATTGCGCACGGTAAAGATGAACGACGTGATGACGGGCCCATCTTCAGGTGCTGCATCATCAGGTTCTGCGGACATGATTACAAACCGGGTCGTATTGTGATCTTCATCCTCAATGTCAGCCCGCATGACCTCCAGACCGTAGATCTCTGCCGCCTTTTTCGAGGCAATCACTGCGGTTGAACGATCACCAGACTTGGCCAGGGCCGCAGCGGCACCGGCGGTGTCCACGGCGGCAACCGCTTCCAGACCCATTTCCGCCGTCAACCGGCGGCACTGACCCAACGCATGGGTGTGTGAGGTAACCCGTTTCAAATCTTCAGGTTTTGTGCCGGGCAATACCAGCAACTGGTGACGAACCCTGAGGAAATGCTCGCCGGTGATGAACAGGTCAGAGGCCGGCATGAGGTGATGGATATCGGCGACCCGGCCTGCGACAGTGTTATCAATCGGTATCATGGCCAATCCCGCCTCGCCCGATGCGACTGCAGCAAATGCGTCTTCAAACGTGCGGCAGGCAAACGGTTCATGGTCCGGACACGCTTCCATACATGCCTGGTGTGAGTTGGCTCCCGGTTCACCCTGATAGGCGATCTTTCGGCTGTTGGCCGCCATGATAAAAACCTTCTTCGTCAATCTGTTTTGATGTAGTACCGGACAGCAGCGCGGCATAAGGACACTTTGCGCCTTATAAGTGTTGCGCGCGCGTATAGAAACAATTAGTTTCCGCGCGAAATCGGAAGGGGTAAAGTGACCGGGTGGCAGCATCCGATGTCACGACAGATTGTTTGAGGGCTAGCATGTTCGGAATCGACACAATGACTATCAACAAGATCGCCGGCGCCGGTTTGGGTGCTGTGCTGCTTGTGATGGGACTGAATATCGTCGCAGATGGCGTTTATCATGCAGAGGCGCCTGAACAAACGGCAATAGCTATCGAGCTTCCGGAAGCCGAGGGCACGGAGACGGCTGCCGAGGCTGATGCGCCGAAAGTCTCGCTCGCCAGCCTGCTGGCGTCTGCCGATGTTGCGAAGGGCGAAAACGCATTCAAGGCGTGTAAAGCCTGTCACACGGTTGAAGATGGCGGCAAGAACAAGGTTGGCCCCAACCTGTACGACATTGTTGATCATGCAATCGGCACCCGCGACGGGTTCGCCTATTCCGACGCGATGAAAGGAAAGGCGTCCGAGAAATGGACGTTTGAAAACCTGAACGCTTTCATCGCCAAGCCAAAGGACTGGGTACCCGGCACCAAAATGGGCTATGGCGGCATGAAGGGCGATGCCAAGCGAGCCGACCTTCTGGCTTATCTGCGCACACTGTCTGCAAATCCTGTTGCCTTGCCAGCGGATGAAGCAGCCTCGGAAGAACAGCCGAAGGCAGAAGAAGCTGCAGCAGACCAGCCGACGCAGACGGAAACTTCGACTGAACAACCAACGACAACGGAACCTGCAGCGGAACAGCCGACGACAACAGAACCTGCAGCGGAACAGCCGAAAGAA
>JABDRA010000510.1 GCA_013041995.1 Anderseniella sp.
CTCGACAACCGGTGGACTGAAGACCTTCCGCCTCCAGGTCATGATGATGACGGCGTCGGGCTATATTCGCCAGTTGATGAGCCCGAACCGGATCGTGGTTCTGAACTTCAACAATACCCGGATCACCAACGAAATCGCCACTTCGGTGCTGGCTTATGTCACCGTCATGTTCCTGTCGGTCATGGTGTTCACCATAGCCTTGTCATTCTTCAATCTCGACCTGATCACGGCCCTGTCCAGTGCCACTGCAACCATCACCAATGTTGGCCCGGGCCTGGGCGATATTGTCGGGCCCGCCGGCAGCTATGCCAACCTGGATCCCGGCGCGAAACTGCTGTTGACGGTGGCCATGCTGCTGGGGCGGCTGGAATTCTTCACCGTGCTCGTGGTGCTGTCACGCGCGTTCTGGCGCTGAAATTTTCAAATTCAGTCCGGTTCGGCTACGCCGCCGGCACTGTCCGACCGGTTGAGCCTGCGCCAGTTTTCAGGCTCATCAAAATCTCCCTGCCATATGCCCTTGCGGGCCTTCCTGGCACTGCGTTCCGATCGAACATAGGCAGGTAGCCTGTAGGCTACCGCCCATCCGTCGGCCACCATCTGCCGGTTCAGTTCGGTATCACCGGCATGGCACACGGAAACTGACCGCTGATAGCGGTCAACGTCCATGGTACGGCACGTGACATCGCGGCCCGCGACAATTGTTCTGAGATGGGCTTTCGCCTTGCGCCCACAGTCATAATCACGCCCCGCCTTGTCGCGGCAGCGTTGGCCAAGCTCGGGTGCATCAATGCCCTGCAGGCGAATGTCGTGGCTGTTGTCGCCCGGGCGCAGGCTGTCGCCGTCGATCACCCGCATGTTGCCTGCGATGTTGGTGCCAGGCAGCAGTTCCATCACCGTCAGCGCCAGCATGGTGAGGGCAATCACTGCCAGCACATCGAGGCCTGTGCGCCATAGCGGGCGGCCCCGTCGGCCGGAACCGGACCGGCGCCAGCGGCTCATTCCTCCGTCTTGCTCCAGCGACCGGCGGCCTTGCTGTCGCTGTCACGCGCATCCACCCATTTGGCATCTTGAGTGTCGTCGCCTTCTTCAAGTTTCCAGAACGGTGCCCTGGTCTTCAGCCAGTCCATCAGAAACTGGCAGGCCTCGAAGGCAGCTTCACGGTGTGACGAGCAGGTAATCACCAGAACGATGTCTTCACCTGGTTGCATGCGGCCATAGCGGTGCACAATCAGGCTTGCCTCCAGCGGCCAGCGCTCATTGGCTTCCGCCTCGATCTCGGCCAGTGCCTTCTCGGTCATGCCGGGATAATGCTCCAGCGTCATGGCAGACACCTGCTCGCCCAGATTTAAGTCGCGTACCGACCCGGCAAACAGGGCCGTACCGCCGATCTTGTGATTACCATCGCGAACGCCGCGCAGTTCTTCGGCTATGTCGAATGGTTCTTCCTGTACCCGTATCATGTGCAGACAGTCCCTATTCCTGCGGCTTGTTGAACAGGTTCTTGAACAGTTTTTCCGCCTTGCCGGTACCTTGTTCACCCAGCGCCTTGGCGGCGTCATCGCCGACCACGCCGCGCGCCTGGCCCTCGATTGCTTTCGACACCTTGCCCTTGGCCTGTTCTTTCAGTTCGTTGCCGGCCGCTTCGACATTGATGTCGCCGGTCGATACACCAAGCTTGTTCAGGGCATCGAGCGCAGCTTGCGGGTTTTCCAGAATGCCCTGCACATCAGGGTATATTTTCGGGTCGGCCCAGGGACCTTTCACGATGACGGGTACAACCAGGCCGGTAAATTCACCGCCCGGTGCTGACGCTGCACTTGGTGCTACCTTGTAGTTCAGCCGTTTGCGCAGCAGGTCGACAGTGCCCTTTCCTGTCACCCGCACCTGCGGACCCGCAAGGCTCAGATCATCATTTTGTCCAATGCCGTCGGTAAACTGAAAACTGGCCGAAAGGGACGAGAATTTGGTGCCGGCATCATTGGTCTTGTCCCATCCACCAAGCACAGCACTTTGCACGCCGGTCACCATTTGCGCCATGTCGATGCCGCGTATCGTGCCGTCGGTCAGCCTGAACCGGGCGATACCTGCCAGTGTTGACACCAGCTCCCGCTGCGACCGGCCACTGGCGGCAAGGTTGAGTGTGGTGGCCAGCTTGCCTTCAAAACGCGAGGTACCGGCAAAGTCCTTGAGCAGAGCCAGCCCATCCAGACCATTTGTCTGAAATTGCCCGGTCAGCTTCGGTATACGGGTCGAGCCGTCAAGGTTGAGTTTGCCGATGGCCGTGCTGCCATACGCCGTTATCTTTTGCAGATCGGCATTAAGCTTTCCCGACCCCATGTCGATATCAAGCAGGGTTTCTCCGAAATTCACATCCCCGTACACAATGCCGCCTGTACGCAATCTCAGTTTTGCATCGAGTGAATTCAGACTGCTGAAATCTATCGGCACATCATTCCAGTCGGCTTGCGGTTTGCCGGTATCTGACGACGACTTCTTGCCGGTGTAGACGTTGGTGTTCAGCCGGTCCAGCCCGAGGCTGGCGGTGATGCGCGGGCGAATTCCGCCAAGTGTGAGCACCACATTGCCCTGCGCATTCATGCCGTCCATGGCAACGGTGGCCTTGTTCAGCTTGACCGTTTGCCCGCCAAGATCGATCCCGGTCCTGGCGGAAAACTGTTTCAATCCAGCCTGCCCGCCGATCTCGCTACCTGCCCATTGCGCGAGCTTCCGCAAATCCGGCGATGATACATCCAGGTTGCCGGCCAGGTTCAGGCCGTCGCCAAACCGGGCCAGGCCTGACAGTGCGGCTGTGAGGTTTGTTGACTGGATTGACAGGTCAATGGGTGAGCCTTTGGTGGCCAGGTCCGTTGGTGATTTGGCAAACACCTGCAGGTCAACGCGCTGTCCGTTCCAGATCAATGATCCCTTGACATCCATCGGGGCTAGCGCGTTGGCCATGCTGACAACGACATTGACCCCGGAGGCCCTGAATTCGGACCCGGAGCGCTCGTCTGCATAGACGATCTCGCCATCCTCAATTTTTATCGGCGCAACCTGCACGCTTTCAATGCTCGAGGATCCGGTGTCGGTAGACGGTTCGGCAGCGCCGCCGTCCCGGTTGAAGTCCCGGTTGAAGTCCCAGTTGGCCTTGCCCTGCTTGTCCACAACCAGGGTGAGGCGCGGGCGGACCAGGGTCAGTTCCTGAAAATTGATCTGACGCGACAGTAATTCCGACCATGACAGCTGCAACTTCAGGGCCTGCGCGGAAATCGTGGTTCCGTCAAACATCGCGGGCGGGTTGGACAGGGTTGCACCTTCAACCTCCAGTCTCAGGTTTGGCCACAGTTTCACTTCAGGCGGTTTCAGCAAGGTCAGCTTGCGCCCGGTCGCTTTCTCGACTGCACTGCTGAGCTGGGCCGTTGCGAATTCACCGCGCACGAACAACGGAATGGCCACGATGGCGATTGTCGCAATCAGCACGAGGACCAGGAAAGGGATAATGATTCGTTTCATGGAGCTGATTCTAGCAGATCGAACCGGGTTATGAGAGCGCCGCATTTCAACACAGGCTTCACTGAACTCTCCAAAAGTGACAGAAAATGGTTTTGGATTGGCTGCGGCGTGTCTATTGTGGCCGTCAACCAAGGGTCTCGTCCCAATTTAATCCCACCTTAGATCTTGTGAGTTTTCCATGTCTGCTGAACCTCTCTGGTCCCCTGATGCTGCCCGAATTGCCGCCCATCGCCTGACAAAGTTCATGGCTTTTGTAAATGCATCCAGAGAGATGGATATGAAGACCTATGACGATGTGCACGGGTTTTCGGTGCGCGAGCCGGACAATTTCTGGTCCGATGTCTGGGACTTCTGTGACGTGCGCGCCGAGACCCGTGGCGAGCGTGTGCTGGTCGATCGTGAAAAAGTGCCCGGCGCGCAGTTTTTCCCCGATGCAAGGCTGAACTTTGCCCAGAACATGCTGCGCCGTAATGACGATACACCGGCGATGATTTTTCGCGGCGAAGACAAGGTCCGCTATGACGTAAGCTGGCGCCAGTTGACCGATCAGGTCTCACGATTGCACCAGGCTTTTCGGGATAGCGGCATGCAGCCTGGTGACCGTGTGTGTGCGGTGATGCCGAACATGCCGGAAACCATTTCTGCCTTTGCCGGCGCAAATTCACTCGGTGCCGTGTGGTCTTCCTGTTCGCCTGATTTTGGCGAACGCGGTATTCTGGATCGCTTTGGCCAGATTGAACCCAGCATTCTGATTGTGTGCGATGGTTATTACTACAACGGCAAGACATTCGATATCACTGACAAGATAGAACAGGTGGTAAAAGGCCTGCCGACACTCAAGAAGGTCATTGTCGTCAGTTACACCGGAAACGCGCCTGCAACGGCTGCAAGATTGCCCAACGCGGTCACATTTGATGATTTCATCGATGCGTATTCGCCTGCTCCGATCGACTATGCGATGCTGCCGTTCGATCATCCGCTTTACATATTGTTTTCATCCGGTACCACCGGCGTTCCCAAATGCATTGTTCATCGCACCGGTGGTGTGCTGCTCAAGCATATGGCCGAACACCAGTTGCATTGCGGCATCAATCCCGGCGACCGGCTGTTCTATTTCACGACCTGCGGCTGGATGATGTGGAACTGGCTGGCCAGCGGCCTGGCGTCTGAAGCTACCTTGATGCTGTATGACGGCTCACCGTTTGCGCCATCTGAAACCGTGCTGTTCGACTATGCCGTTGAAGAACGCTTCACCCTGTTCGGCACGTCTGCCAAGTTCATTGATGCGGTGAAGAAAACCGGCTGGCGCCCGATGGATACCCATTCGCTGGCAACGGTCAAGAGCATCATGTCGACCGGTTCGACATTGGTGCCTGAGAGCTTTGAATTTGTCTATGACGCCATCAAGCAGGATGTCCATCTGGCGTCCATGTCCGGTGGCACCGATCTGTGCGGTTGCCTGGTTGGCGTAAACCCGTTCGGCGCCGTCTGGTCAGGCGAAATCCAGGCCCCGGGCCTGGGCCATGACATTCAGGTGTTTGACGATGACGGCAAGCCGATGGCACGCGGCAAGGGCGAGCTGGTCAATACCAATTCATTTCCGTCCATGCCGCTGGGCTTCCTCAATGACGACACCGGCGAGCGCTATCACAATGCCTATTATGCCCGGTTCGACAATGTCTGGTGCCAGGGCGACTTTGCCGAGTGGACCGACAATGGCGGCATGATCATCCATGGCCGTTCCGATGCGACCCTGAACCCCGGCGGTGTGCGTATCGGCACGGCCGAAATCTATGCCCAGGTTGAGCAGATACCCGACGTGATCGAGGGCCTGGCAATCGGTCAGAACTGGGACAATGACGTTCGCGTGGTGCTGTTTGTGCGCCTTGCAGACGGTGTGGTGC
>JABDRA010000512.1 GCA_013041995.1 Anderseniella sp.
GTCCAGCTCATGCCCTGTACGCATTGGCAGGATCAGGCCGGGTGTGTTGGTCAGATGAAACTGCCGTTCATAGCTTTGCGGGTGCGACGGTTGTATGGATTTCACCTCCATTGGACCGTTCCATGCAGATGCTGCCGCGACCGTGCCATGATCGGTACCAAAGCCGATATGGAAGGTCTGCGTCGGAAAGCCCTTTCGACACAGTTCGCCGATATTGTGCTCGCCACGTGCTGACATTTCGGTGGCAGATGCATCTCCGATGTGGGAATTGTGCGCCCAGACAACGGCTCTGGATTGCGGCCCGTGAAACGCAAGCAGGTTCTGCAGCGTCTCAAACATATGCCCATCGCGCAGGTTCCAGGAGGCGCGCGAGCCGTAATACATCATGCGGTAGTAGCGTTCCGCATTGGTAACCAGTTGTGCATTTTGAGTTGCATCCAGGAAACGCTCACCATCCTGCAGGACGTATTCCTGCCGCTTGGCGTAAAGGTCGACCAGCATCTTGGTGATGCTGGGTTCGCAGTTCTTGTAGGCACCGGTCAGGGCCGCATGTCCGTAGGCCGCAGGGTCGGCCTCCCAGGGGCTGAGACAGCCATATCGATGCTGGGCGATCATCGCCATCTCAGGGTCGACATCCTGCAGATAGTCCATAATGGCACGCACCGAGACATACATGCTGTAGAGATCGAGGCCATAGAACCCGCACCGGAAATCATAGGCTTTGGGCTTGTTGTTTTCATGCAGCCAATCAATGAATTCGCGTGTCTCCTCATTGCGCCACATCCAGGTTGGGAACCGGGCAAACGCTTGCCAGTCACTTGGTGGAACATCGCGATGACGCACATAATGATCAATCCGCGCAGCATCCGGCCAGTCTGCTTCTGCTGCAACAAAGTTGAAGCCCTTGTGCTCGATTAACTGCTTGGTGATGCGGGCCCGCATCCGGTAAAATTCGGATGTGCCATGGCTGGCCTCACCAATCAGAACGATGCGGGCGTCGCCAATGCGCTCAAGCATGGGGTCAAGGTCTGCATCATCGATGGACTGGAAGGTTTCACCATGACGGGCCAGCAGGCCGGGCAGGGACTCGCTGGACCGTGGCTGCGCCTGGACCAATCTTGGGCTGGCAGCTTCTGCAGATTTGTCCGGTGCTTCCCAACCTTCCTCTCCAATTAGTGGGACAAACCGCACGTCCGCCAGGTCTTCCCGGTCAAACTGACCTTTTGGTCGGCGGGTAATCCTGATCAGTTGCTGTGCGGTCACATTGGTGCCCACAGGTACGACCAGGCGACCACCGACAGCCAGTTGCGCCTTGAGGCTTTCCGGCACCGAAGGTGCGCCTGCTGAAACCAGGATGGCGTCGAACGGGGCATGTTCATCCCAGCCCCTGGTGCCGTCAGCATGCAGCACGTGCACATTGTCGTAGCCCTGATCCATCAGTGCGGATGCTGCTTTTTCTGCCAGCTGATCAATGCGCTCGATAGTGTAGACCTCGCCTGCGAGTTCGGCCAGAACAGCTGCGGCATAGCCGGAGCCTGCCCCAATCTCGAGCACTTTTTCCCCGCCTTTGAGAGCCAACGCCTCGACCATGTAGGCGACGATGTAGGGTTGGGAAATGGTCTGCTCCGAAGCTATTGGCAGCGGACGGTCGGCATAGGCAAGATGCCGGAACTCTTCTGGCACGAATGCTTCCCGATGTACCTTTCTCATGGCATTCAAAACAAGCGGATCGCGAACACCACGCGCGTAAATCTGCTGTTCGACCATTTTTTCCCGTTGTGCCGAATAGTCAGTCATGGGGACAACTCACCTTCATCGTTTCATTGGGTTGGTGAAATTATGCCGCTGTGAAAGCTGCTGTCCTTAACCAGGATCAAACGATGAGTTCTTTATTTCTGCGATACTTTAACCGGAGGCGTGCGGTGATGCAGCAAACTGGAAGAGATACAATTGCGCGAGATACGATGTTGCGGTTTGCGCAAAAGACAGGACTGGCACCTGGCAGTGGTAGCCCGGTCCGCTATCTCTGGACGGACGCGTATGCCG
>JABDRA010000514.1 GCA_013041995.1 Anderseniella sp.
GTCTTGGAGTTGAGCGTGATGGAGCGCTTGTTGTGGTTCAGCATGGTGAAATACAAGGAGTCAGCATTGGGTACATCGCGCAGCTGGCCACGTGTTGCATCGCCTACGCCAGGGCGTTCCACCTTGATCACGTCAGCCCCGAGCCAGGCCAGTAACTGAGTACAGGTCGGCCCGGACTGAACATGTGTGAAGTCCAGAACCTTGATGCCTTTGAGTGCCTGCATTTTATCCTCCCGTGTGGATCATCCAGCGCTCCGGTTGAGCACCCCGGTGTGCTAAAAACATGATCCCTTTCAATGTTTGCCTGGTTACAACTGCCTATTTGTACATGGTCTGGGCTTTGGTGCCGGGTGCATATTCATCCGGATCAACCCACACATTCACCACTGCACATTTGCCAGTCTTGGCAATGGCTTCCCTGGCGCGTTGCAGCGCGGGCTGTATCTCAGATGCCTCACGCACCTCTTCGCCATAGCCGCCAATCATCTCTCCGAACATGGAGAACGGAATGTCGCCGAGCTTGTTACCGATATTGCCACGCTGCTCGCCGTACTTGGCGATCTGACCATAACGGATCTGGTTCATGTGCGAGTTGTTGCCGACCACGGCCAGGTAAGGCGCGCCAAAACGCTGCGCGGTCTCCATGTCAAACGCAGTCATGCCAAACGAACCATCACCATAAAGGCACATGACTTCCTTGTCTGGATTAGCCAGCTTTGCTGCCATGGCAAATCCGGTGCCAACGCCAAGTGACCCGAGTGCACCGGGATCCATCCACTGGCCCGGACCGCGCGGCCGCACAGCCTGTGCCGAAATCGTAACAATGTCGCCGCCATCGCCGATATAAATGGTGTCCTCACCGAGAAACTCGTTGATTTCCCAGGCCAGACGATAGGGATGGATCGGGTTGCGATCGGATGTGAACAACGGCATCAGTTTTTCAAGCGCAACGGCTTCCGCTGCCCGCAGCTTGGCCATCCACTGCTTGCGCTCATCCTGTGCAGACTTGTCGATGCGCCCGGATGCCGCCTGCTCCACGGCAGCCAGAATGGCGCCGGGATCACCACAAAGGCCCAGATCCACGTCGCGGTTCTTGCCGACGGTATTGTAGCCCATGTCGATCTGCACCAGCGTGGCTTCTTTCGAGATGCGCTTGCCATAGCCCATGCGGAAGTCGAACGGTGTGCCGACGATGAGGATGACATCGGCTTCCTTGAAGGCCATAGAGCGGGTGCGGTCAAAGCCGTGCGGATCGCTTGGATGCAGCATGCCGCGGCTGGCACCGTTCAGATAGGCCGGAATGTCCAGCGAGCGCACCAGCGAAATGGCTTCATTGTGGCCCTGGGCCGCCCATACCTGCTGGCCGAACAAAACCGCAGGCCGCTTTGAATTGACCAGGATGTCGGCCAGTTTTTCGATATCTGCAGGATCGCCAATGGAGCGAACCGATCCGCGGTATTTGCCCGGTGTTGGCAGGACCGCCTTTTCGATTGGAATTTCGGCATCGAGAATGTCGCGCGGAATTTCCAGGTAGGACGGGCCATAGGCACCGTTGAAACTTTCTCGCGCCGCCATGGCAATCATGTCTGCAACACGGTCGGTCGACAACACGCCGGCAGAGAACTTGGTGATCGGCGCCATCATGTCGACGTGCGGCAAATCCTGGAGCGATCCCATTTTGTGTTGCGTCAGCGATGACTGGCCGCCAATATGCAGAATCGGGCTTTCCGATCTGAATGCGGTTGCCACACCGGTCACTGCATTGGTGCAGCCCGGCCCTGCCGTGGTGACAACACAGCCCAGTTTGCCAGTCTGGCGGGCATAACCGTCAGCAGCGTGGGCTGCCACCTGTTCATGACGCACATCAACAATGCGGATGCCTTCATCAATACAGCCATCGTAAATGTCGATGATGTGACCGCCGCACAGGGTGAAGATCGTATCCACCCCTTCAGCCTTCAACGCCTTGGCAACCAGATGACCGCCGGAAATGACCGAACCATCCTTGGTTTTAGCCTTAAGCGTGTCATCTGCGGTTGATGTCGGCGTTGCTGTCGTTGTACTCATTTGTCATTGGCTCCCTGATGTATGTTTGTGTCACCCGACCCACTGGCCAGGCCGTGTTGTTGGTTCAGCCAGCGCCTGCTTCAGCACCGGAAAAAGTGTCCCAGTTATTACGGACGTGACCATGCAGTCGCATGGTGTGTTCGCGCACCAGCATGGAGGCAAGCTCGGCATTGCGGTCTTCAATCGCCTCAATGATGTTCATATGATCAACCACGGACCGGGTGATACGGTCGCCTTCGGCCATCGCGCGTTCGCGAATTGATCGCATGTGCAGGAACAGGCCCTTGGCAATGTCCAGCAGCATCGGGCTGCCTGACAGTTCCAGAATACGCAGATGGAAAGATATATTGGCTTCGGAATACTCGTGCAGATGCGCGCGCAATTCAGTTTCACCCTTTTGTTTGGGCAGCGCCTTTCGCAGGGACTGGATTTCCCGGTCACTGGCGTTTTCTGCTGCCATGCGCGCTGCCATGCTTTCAAGCGAAGCCCACACCACTATCATGTCGAGCACTTCGTCCAGGCTCTTGCGGCGTATGAAAACACCGCGACGTGGCTGAACTTCGACGAAACCTTCTTGCTCCAGCCTGGTCAGTGCCTCGCGAACCGGTGTTCTGGAAATACCCAACTGCTCTGCCAGCGCGCGCTCATCAAGGCGCAGATTGGCGTCTGCGTCATAGAGGTTCATGCTGCTGATGGCGTCCTTGAGCACATCGTAAATATGCTCTTTGAGGCTGAAATTGGTGCCGACAGGCTTGAGTTTCAGGCGGGTTGCCATGGTTTGTTGCGCGCCTTATCGCTTCGGACCAGCTTTGTGTATGCGACAAAGCCTATGGTCTGTGGTATACCAACTACCACGAACATGACATGAGAGAGCGAGCAAGCAGAGTCGGCATTCCACATTGTGGATAACAGCAACTCACCCCGAGGTGGAAAACACCATTTCGATGCAAACGCCGCGCTCACCCATGGCGGTTGCGGAAACCTGGATCTCACACAATCGCAGCAGCATTGCGGCCAGGACCAGCCCATAACCGCTGGCATTGCCGGTAAGGCTTATTTCCTTCACCGGCTCCCCGCTGTGAATACTGTCCAGTATTGACCGCACATCGGTCCTGCCGACCTCAAACTCCACAAAGACCGTCAAGGAGTTCGGTTCATGTACCCGCCCACCCAGTTTCAACTGGCTGCCAGGTCCACCGAGCACTGCGGATGTGCGCAACAAGCTGGCGATGGCGCGCCTGGCAATACGGGCATCCATGCGTACGCTACTGGTCCCGATCACCTCGAGCATTGCCGTTGAATCAAGCTCAACGTCTTCTGCAACCAGCACGGACTGAATCTCGTCAATGGCGCCGGAAATAAGCGTTCGCAGTTCACGAACTTCCAACTCAACCGACTGTTCGTTTCGCTGCAGCCTGATGATCTCCATCATCTCGTTCATGTTGAGCAACAAGGCTTTCGCAGATTCGCGGATGAAACCGAGATAGGAGTTGCGTGTGCCGGCATCAATCTCGTTTGCATCGCCGGAAGCCAGTATGTCGATATAGCCGAGAATCACATTGAGCGGCGTTCGAAAATGGTGAGCGACCTGGGACACGAACGTGGTCCTGGCCTGCTCCATGACTTCCTTTTGCGCGACCACATCTCGCATCGCCTGTTCGTTGCGACGTCGCGACGTGATATCGGTCATCAAAATCAAGGTGCCGCCCAACTGATCCTGAACTTCAATATACTGCAGTTCAAACGCACAGCCGGTCAGTCCCGCGACCTCGGTCGGACGGTCGCGCAATTTTGGCGAGACCTCATAAAGAGACAATGCGGTCAGGTCTTCCCGCTTTTTGCTGACAAACTCCAATTTCAGCAATCCAGCACGGCGCAGCATGTCATAAAATACGCCATTGCTGGTTATTACACCGCCATCGGCGCGCACAGATACCACCCCGCAGGCCACATTGTTCAGGGTGGCCTGCAGAAGTTCAGCGTCCGAGGATGCAACAGCAGCCTGATTTTGACTTGCAGTCAGCCCCACAAGGCGAGCCTCCACATCGGAATCGTTTGTTCAACCCTGAACCGGATGTGCCCCGTCCCCAAATGCTCACTGTCCCGACAGTGTAATTCACTTCCAGTGATTTTACCCCTGAATTCTAAAGCAATCATTGATGGCAGGTCTGGATGACGCTAATAGAGCGGGCATGGTTGATAATCTCAAAATTATGCTGGCTCAATTGAACCCTACGGTTGGCGCGGTTGAGCCAAATTCCAAACGTGCACGCACTGCCCATGCCGAAGCGGCAGCGGCCGGTGCTGATCTGCTGGTGTTCACGGAACTTTTCATTTCCGGCTATCCGCCGGAGGACCTGGTGCTGAAACCCGCTTTCGTGGAAACCTGTCAGAAGGCTGTGGAAGACCTCGCCGAACTGACCGGCAACGGTGCGCCGGCCATGCTGATCACGTCACCATGGGCACAGGACGGCAAGCTCTACAATGCTGCCATTCTGCTGGAGGACGGCAAGGTGGATGCCGTGCGCTTCAAATACGATCTGCCGAACTATGGTGTATTTGACGAAAAACGGGTGTTTGACGCAGGCCCCGCACCAGGAC
>JABDRA010000518.1 GCA_013041995.1 Anderseniella sp.
GGGCAGGCTGGAGCAATGGGGATCGGGCTTTCCACGAGGCGCTTTACCAGCCGGCTGAAAAGCCGCGCCATATCGAGCTGATAGGCGAACTGCGCAATCTGTGCCGTGTCCATGCCAAGGGTTATGATGATCTTAAAGCCAAGACACCGCGCTGGTTGGAAGATCATGAGGCTATCGCTGCCGAATTTGCCGGCGGGCATGCAGTCTTATGCGAGAAAGTGTTGCGCAGGCATCTGTCGGCAACCAGGGACGTACTGCTGGCGGCCATGTCCGGCAGCTAGCTTCGAACCACAATCAGGCCGGCCACGGCAATCAGGCCCATGCCGGTGATGGCGAGTTTACAGGCACCCGTCGCCATGCTGAAACGAAGTGTAGCATCACTGCGGCTGCTGGCCTGAGCCTGCATTTTCTCCGATAGTTGACAAATTAGGGCGGTCGTCCTAATAAACAATTGAATTAGGACATGCGTCCTGCAAACGGGAATCTCACGCATGAACGCCATGACCACTCGAGACCACATTGTTGCAGCAGCCGACCTGTTGTTCTACCGGCAGGGTTATGAGCATACGTCGTTTGCCGACATTGCCGGCGCGGTACAGATTTCGCGCGGCAATTTCTATTATCACTTCAAGACCAAGGACGAAATTCTGCAAGCTGTGATTGGCGCGCGCATGGCCGATACACGGCAGATGCTGGCTGCGTGGGAGGCGGAAAGCGAAAACCCTGAAGACCGCATTCGCAGCTTCATCCATATCCTGATTGCCAACCGCGCCGACATAAAGAGCTTCGGCTGTCCGGTCGGCACGCTGACCACCGAACTTGCCAAGCTGAACCATGCGTCCAGGACAGGCGCCACCGAGCTGTTCTCGCTGTTTCGGACCTGGTTGCGCGCGCAGTTCTGCGCTCTCGGGCTTGAAGAGGAAGCAGACCGGCTGGCCATGCATATCCTGGCCCGCAGCCAGGGCGTTGCCACTCTGGCCAGTGCCTTTGACGACGAGACTTTCATACGTCACGAGGTTGACCAGATGTGTGACTGGCTGGCAACGATCATCGACAGCGCGGGATCAGGTAGACAGGAGAGGAATTGAGATGTTTGTAGTATTGCTGAAATTTGCTGCTGACAGGGGCCGGGCCGGAGAATTCATGGATGCCCACAAGGCTTGGATCAAGCGCGGCTTCGATGATGGCGTGTTCCTGATGGCCGGCAGCCTGCAACCGCAGCTGGGCGGCGCCATCATGGCGCATAATACATCGCTGTTGGAGCTGCAGGGCAGGGTGAACGAGGACCCGTTTGTCGCTGAAAACATCGTCAGCGCCGACATTCACGAGATCACCCCGGCAAAGGCTGATGAACGGCTGGGTTTTCTGCTCGCCTGAAAATTCTTCCAATAAAAGGACACACTGAACGTGAGTGAGACATTTGCAGGACCGGACGGCAAACTGCGCTGCCGCTGGGCAGGCAGCGCGCCGGAGTTTCTAGACTATCACGACACAGAATGGGGCTTTCCGGTGAATGATGACCGAAGGTTGTTCGAGAAACTTTGCCTGGAGAGTTTCCAGTCAGGTCTGAGCTGGCGCACCATCCTGGCCAAGCGGGAGAATTTTCGTGCTGCTTTTGCAGGGTTCGATTTCGACCAAGTCGCCCGATTCACCGACGCTGATGTCGAGCACCTGCTCAAGGATGAAGGCATCGTGCGCCATCGCGGCAAGATCGAGGCCGTCATCAACAATGCTCAACGCGCGCAGGAGATGATTGCCGGCGAAGGCACACTGGCCGCGTTCTTCTGGGGCTATGAACCCGATGCATCCAAACTCGGAAAACCCCAGACTGCCTCCACCTCAGACACCTCCATTGCCCTGTCGAAAGACCTGAAGAAACGCGGCTGGAAATTCGTCGGCCCGACCACCGTCTACGCATTCATGCAGGCCATGGGCCTTATTAATGATCATGTGGAGTCTTGTGTGATCAGGGTCGGGGTTGAACGAGCAATAGAAAAATTCAGGCGACCGGAACGGAAATGAACCTTAGATTGCACCTGCTTGCTGCACCTTGGCAGCGATGTTATCCCGGAAGCACTTATAATTGGACGAGTGTAGCGAGGTCTGAAAAGTGACAACCAGCAACTTTGAAGCTGCAAAGGTCCCGTTCATGGGGGCCGGCAAAGGCGTAGACCTTGATCAGGCCGATGCTGTGCTGTTCGGTGCCCCGCACGGCACGCCTTATCAAGGCATCGACAACGAAGTTTATGCCAAGGCTCCGGATGCGATGCGGGCTGCCATGGAAGAGGATTCCGCATGGCCGGATCACTGGGACTTTGACCTGGGCGGGCCATTGCTGGGCGACAGCGATTTTACGATCGCCGATGCCGGCGATCTGAAGACCGCAAGTCAGGACGGCATCGGCAACCGGGCACTGATCGAGACGGCCACGGCTGAGATCATGGCGACCGGCGCGGTGCCGATCATGCTGGGTGGTGATGATTCAACGCCGATACCCTTCATCAAGGCGCTGGCACCAGCCGGCCCACTGACCATCATTCAGGTTGACGCCCACATCGACTGGCGTGATGAGCGCCGCGGCGAACCGCTGGGTTTTTCGTCCACCATGCGCCGTGCTTCTGAAATGGTGCATGTCGAGCGGATCATTCAAGTCGGTATCAGGGGGTTGGGGTCGGCCCGGCGCGAGGAGGTGGAGATTGCGCGAGACTGGGGCGCGGAAATCGTCACGGCGCGCGCGGTGCATGAACAAAGTGTGGGTGCCGCGCTGCAGCACCTGCCCGACGGTGCAAACTGCATGATCACCTTTGACTGCGATGCGCTGGACTCCGGTATCATGCCTGCGGTGATGGCACCGACACCGGGCGGCCTCAGCTACACCCAGTCGATTGACCTGATTGCCGGTGTTGCAGCCAAGGCGAGGCTGGTGGCGTTCGACATGATAGAATTTGTGCCGGAGCGTGACACAAACGGTATTGCAGCCTTCACCGCCGCCCGCATTGTCGCCAACACAATCGGTTGTCTGGCCCGCGCCTGAGAGTTTGGTGAAGTCCGTAGGCAACTCATGCAAACTGCCTCCGCAAAGACTGTCAGTTGGATTGGTTTTTGCGGTATTCGATCACCGGCAGACCGCCTATGCCCCAGTCTTCCAGCGATACTTCGTTTATCACTACAAAGGTTGTGGCCGGGGCCTTGCCCAGAGCCCGGGAAAGCAGGTCGGTTGTGCCTCTGATCAGCTCCGCCTTCTGCTCTGCTGTCGGGCCGGTGCCGTTTGGGCCGCCTTCCCTTGTCACCTTGATATTGACGTACGGCATGTCAGGCCTCCTATGGCTGGGTTGCAAAGCCCGCCTTGCAATGGTGGTTTGGTATTTGAAGCAAAAGATATTGAAAACAGAAGCTTAGTGGTTACCTCTGATTCAATACAACAATCTGAATCACCCTAGACGAAGACCTTTGCCATGATCCGCCAGCCATGCTGGTCACGTGTGAGCGTCAGGAAGTCCAGATACTCGTGATCCATCATTTTCATCGACGCTGTGACGAACGCCATGCGAGTACCGCCGGACTGTATCGACAAGATGCGATCAACGCGCTCTTCGCCCCGGCTGGCGGGTGGCGTGCGCCGGTCGACCATCTCGAAATATTCGCTCAGCGACTTGTTCATGTAGTCGCCCTCTATCATGTTCACATAACGCGCATCGGGGTGGAACACGTCGGCGAGCCGCTTGGTGTCGGCGTGGTAGAGGCCGTCGAAATAACCGGTCATGATTTCGGTGACATCGGCAAAGGCCTGTTGGTTCGCCATCACGCCAACCCTTCCGCTTTCAGTGCAGCCTGGGCTGCCGGACGGGCTGCGACGCGCTCGACGAACGCTGACACATATGGCCAGTTTTTCAGGTCAATGCCGGTAAAGTTCGACCAGTTGGCAACGACAAACAGGTAGGCGTCTGCAACAGAAAATCCGCTGCCCAGAAGATACGTTCGGCCATCGCTCAGCAGATCGTTGAGGTAGTCGAATTTCTGCGCAACTGCCTTGCCTGCCGCCTGCTTGTCCGCCTCGCCGGCGGTGCTTGAGAAGAACGGGCCGAACGCCTTGTGCAGTTCTGATGCGGTATAGTTCAGATGTTCCTGCAGCCGTGCCCGTGCAATGGTTCCAGCCTTCGGCGCCAGGTCGCTTTCGGGGTGCTGGTCGGCAATGTATTGCAGGATGGCAGCACCTTCACTGAGGACTTCACCGGACGCCAGTTCGAGCGCCGGGACATAGCCCTTCGGATTGATCGTCGTGTAGTCACCACCGGACTTGGTGCGCCCGGCTTCAGTATCAACTTCCTCGATGTCGAACGTCTCGCCTGCTTCGTGCAGGACAATATGTGTGGCCAGCGAACAGGCGCCGGGTTTGTAATAGAGCTTCATGGGGGTAGGTCCTTTCTCGTTGCATCCCGGTTGGGGTTTCGAGACGGATAACGACAGCCATGATTAATTGATAATATTGATTTCTCATGATAACGATCTGAAAAATAGATCAAATTTCAGACATTGTGAGACGAGCCTTGACCTATGAGCAATTGATCGTGCTGCACGCCATCGTCACCGAGGGAACCTTTCGCGGTGCTGCGGAGCGGCTCAACAAGTCCCAGTCGGCCATCAGTCATATGCTGAAAAAGCTCGAGACTGAGATTGATGTCCCACTGCTGTCACGCGCGGCGTACAGGCCTAAACTGACCCGTGAGGGTGAGGTGTTTTACCGGCAGGCGACACGGGTCATGCAGCAGATGCAGCAACTCGGCAACATGGCAAAAAATCTGAGCACCGGGCAGGAGGCCGAAGTGTTCCTGGCCGTCACCGCCACCTTCCCGCTGAAACCGGTGCTGGACGTTGTCGGCACGGTGCGGACGCAATATCCGGGCACGCATATCCGGCTGGCGCGCGAAAGCATGGGCGGGCCGATTGAACAACTGTTGCGCAATGACGCCGACATCATCATCGCCACCATGGACGGCGTGCCGGTCGACCAGGTCGAGGCGACCCCGTTTGCCGAGGTAACCATCATGCCGGTGGCCCACCGCGACTATGAACCAGCGCGCAGTGCCCACATGAAAACCATCTCCGAGATGCAGAGCTATACCCAGGTTGTCGTGGCAGACAGCAGTTCTGGCAGCTTTATCCAGAGCAGGGGCCTGCTGCCCGGCGGCTTGCGCTGGACGGTGTCCGACTTCGCCGCCAAGAAGGAAATCCTGCTGGCCGGGATGGGCTGGGGCGGTATTCCCACCCACATGATCGAACAGGAACTGGAAAGCGGAGAGCTGGTGCCGCTGAATGTCGAGGGCTACCAGCCGCTGCGTTCCCACCTGTTCCAGATCCGCCGACGTGACAGGCAGGCCGGTATCGTCGCGCAATGCATCTGGGAGAAACTGCTGGCGCGGTGATTGCCTGCACCGGCAATTTGTACGAGACTGCCGTTTGAGCAGATAGGCAGCAGCATGGCAGACAAAATCGAGATTCTGGATGAATTCGGCGAAGTGCTGAAAACCTTCAAGGCCCGCGAGGGTCAGGATGGGATCGAAGGCGTGAGCTGGGAGGGCGAGTTTCTGTTTGGTGCTCAGCTTGCGGGGGCAAATTTCAAGGGCGCTGATTTGTATTCGGCGAGTTTTACTGAGGCGAAGCTCGATGGCGCCAATTTCGAAGGCGCACTATTGCAAGGCGCTGATCTGACGGATGCGTCATGTATTGGGGCAAGTTTCCGCAAAGCGGATCTGGGACGCGACAGTTTCGGAAGAAGTGCGCGTCTTCAGGGCGCAAACCTGACCAAGGCCATACTGAACCGGGCCAAACTTGACGGAACCGAGTATGATGACAGGACGTTGTTCCCGAAAGGCTTTCATCCGTCATCCCACGGCATGATTGAGACAGAAACTGAAAACCCCGATGACTGAAGCAACTGAAAACAAACCTGGTGCCGACGACAGCGCCTTCGCCCGGCAATGGCACTATCGTCCGCCGGTGCCCATCAAGGTATCGCCATTCTTTTCCTGGCCGCCCAACCCGGCAAGAATGCTGGGCTGGGTTGCTGATCGCTGGTTCTCGATTGCCGAAAACACCATTCTCGTTGTGCTTGCCTACGTCACCTGGCGCTGGTTCCAACCAAGCCCTGAACAGGCAATGACCCTGGCACCGGGCTGGATTGCGCAAATCTATGTCCGCAATCTTGTGCTGCTTGTGGCCGTGGCCGGTGGCTTGCATCTGTATTTCTACACCTGGAAGAAGCAGGACAGGCGCCGCAAATTCGACAAGCGCGACCTGTCGAAAGCCACCAGTTCCTTCACGTTCAAGAACCAGGTGCATGACAACATGTTCTGGTCGCTTACAAGTGGTGTTGCGTTCTGGACGGCTTATGAGGTGCTGATGTTCTGGGCCATGGCCAACGGCTATGCGCCCGGCCTGTTGTGGGCCGGCAACCCGATATGGTTCGTGGCGCTGTTCTTCCTCACACCGGTTTGGATTTCATTTCACTTCTACTGGGTGCACCGCTGGCTGCACTGGCCGCCGCTGTATCGCCTGGCTCATGCGCTGCATCACCGCAACACCAATGTCGGGCCGTGGTCCGGCTTTTCCATGCATCCGATCGAGCATCTGATCTTCCTGTCGTCGGTGCTGATCCACTGGGTCGTGGCGGCTAATCCGATCCACATCCTGTTCCACATGCAGCAACAGGCGCTGACCGCGGCCACGTCCCATACCGGGTTTGATGACCTGCTGGTAAAGGACAAGAGCCGGCTGGCGCTCGGCACCTTCCATCACCAGATACATCACCGTTATTTCGAGTGCAATTACGGCAACCTGGAAGTGCCGTGGGACAAGTGGTTCGGCTCCTTCCACGACGGCACCGATGCCTCCCACGCCGAATTCAAGAAGCGCCGCCGGCGGCTGTCGCAGACATCGTAATTTCGAAACTGGCCGTCAAAACCGTTCAGCAGGTCTGGCACAGGCGCAGCGCGTCATTGACGGCGGCGTGAATGTTGCGGCTTGAAAGTGCGTCCCCGATGCGGTGCAGTTCGAATGTGGAGTCCGGGTTTGTCACCTTGTCCGTCTGGGTGCCGTGGCCTGCTACCCAGTTTTGCAGGTTGGTCACACCATCATTGGAAGACCGCTGCCGCAAATCGTGGAACAGCTCATCAGCCGGGTAGGTGCCGCTGTCGAATACAATCTGGCTGGCCGCGATTTCGCTTTCCTGATTGGTCAGTTCGCTCCTGAACGTTGCCGCCAGGCGGTTGCCCTGCCTGCGCACGTTCATCAGCAGTTCCTCGGTCTGCACAGGCAGGTTGATCTGCCGCGCCCATTTTCTCCAGATCACCTGCTCGGCATAGGTCTGTTCGGCGGCAAGCGTGCTGTCGATGGTGACCAGGCGCAGCGCGCTGCCGTTCAGGTGGCAGAAATCCGCAGCACTCAGGGCTGCATGGCGGCCGGTGCCATCGACGACCAACACATAGCTTTCAGGTTTCACCGTGCCGTCGAGGATGTTCCAACTGCTGGTGATCAGCTCATGGCCGGGGATGTGTTCAAAATTCGGAACCCCGCCAGTGGCGATGATGACCAGGTCGGGCGCAAGCGCAGCGACCTGGTTGTCATCGGCGTAGGTGTTGTAGCGGATATCGACACCCAGCCGGTCCAGTTCGCTCACCCGCCAGTCGACAATACCGATCATGTTTTTGCGCCATGATGCCCTGGCCGCCAGCAGGATCTGCCCGCCGGCTTTCGGGGCCGCTTCCAGAACCGTCACCTGATGTCCGCGTTCACCGCACACCCTGGCTGCTTCAAGGCCGGCAGGACCGGCGCCGACAATCACGACGGTGCGCTTTGTGTCGGCGGGCTCTATGACCTGCCTGAGCACCGCTTCATGGCCGCTGGCCGGATTGTGGATGCACGTCGGGCGCATGTGACCCATGCAGTGGGTGGTGCCGACACAGGGGCGAATCCTATCTTCTTCTCCCGCAGCGATCTTGGCCACCAGGTAGGGGTCTGCAATATGCGCACGGGTCATGCCGACCAGGTCGATCAGTCCTTCGGCAATCGCATAACGCGCCGTGGCCACATCAGAAATTCTCGCCGCATGAAACACCGGCAGCTTGATCTCGGCCTTGAAGGCGGCCGCCTTGCTGAGCCAGGGCGCGTCGGGCGATGCCATGCCCGGCATGTTGTCGATGGCGAGTGCTGCATAGGTATCCATGCGCCCGTAAATGGCATTGAAGAAATCGATGTGGCCTGCCGCCTGAAACACCTGGGCGATTTTCAGGCTCTGCTCGAGATCCAGCCCTTCCTTGTAACCCTCGTCGACAATGAACCGGAAACCGACCAGGAAATCGTCACCCACCGCCTTGCGAATGGCCTCGAAAACCTCAAGACCGAAGCGGCAGCGGTTCTCCAGCGACCCGCCATAGGTGTCAGTGCGAAAGTTTTGCGCAGGCGACAGAAACTGCCCGATCAGATGGGCCCCGGACAGACATTCGATACCGTCCAGCCCGCCTTCCTTGCAGCGCATGGCAGCGCGCGCAAAGTCAGCGATGATGCGGGCAATGTCATGATCGTCCATTTCGCGCGGGATCGAGCGATGCAGGGTTTCGCGTACCACTGACGGCGCCACGGTGGGCAGATAGGCGTCCTGATCGAATTCACCACGCCGCCCCAGATGGGTGATCTGGCACATGATCGCAGCACCTTCGGCATGAACCCGTTCGGAGAATTGCTGCAGGTAAGGCACCACGCCATCCACGCCTACGTTCAACTGCGGCATGACGTTAGGTGAATCGATCGACACGTTTGAGGAACCGCCGAACATGGTCAGCCCGATGCCGCCCCTGGCTTTTTCAACGTGATAATCCTGGTAACGCTGCGCCGGCATGCCGTTGTCGCCGAG
>JABDRA010000520.1 GCA_013041995.1 Anderseniella sp.
CAACCAAAAATCATAAACCTGATCGCTTTCAAAGTGTTAGAGCAACACGGGTTCACTTGAACCCGTGTTGCTCTAGGCCCCAATTAATCACGGCAGCAGAACGACTGCCTCGAGCCCGTTGAGCGGATCGTCGGCAAGTGTGGCCCGATGACAGCTGTTGTGGTCTTGTCCTGATTTCGTGGTTTCCGGAATGATCACTTGCACACTAAATCGAGGCGTGGCACCCAATCAGAATCGCATGTTCGCACCAAACCTGATCAGATCTACCTCATTTTCAAAATAATAATCCTCGTTATTCGCACTTTGCCCGTCAGTCCGTCCAAAATCCATATGGAGATATTCGGCCTTCAGTGTCCATAAGTCATCGAGAGCATATTCGACGCCACCGCCAATAACCCAGCCCGCATTGAGATCATCTTCTTTTGCCGTTTCGCCCGGCGTGTTACCGATGGAGGTGTCATCAATTGATGCCACCACCAGTCCACCGGTGACAAACATCAAGATGTTGTCCATTGTGTATCCGGCACGGCCACGAAATGTTCCCCAGAACGGTCCGATATTCGTGCTCCAGACGTGGCCGTCAAACACCTCGGTTGCGCCCTGCGAGACATTGATGACCCCGATGTCCGCTTCCAAGCCAAACAGGAAGTTCTCATCCCACATCCAGTTGTAACGCCGGTTATTGCGGCTGCTGCCCCATCAGGTTCGAGAGTTGCTTCACCGTGGTCGCCGGCGCGATCATAGTTCTGTTCTGACTCTCCCCAGGCATAACCGATACTTGCGCCTGCATAAGGCCCAGCCCAAAGGTCACCTTTTTCTCCTGCCAAGGCTGCAACTGTAAGTAGTGGCAGACACAGAATGCTACCGATCAAACCCGCTCTCATTGAATACGTCTCCGGAAGTGTATCCGTCCCGACATCGAGCGCTAAGTAGCAAAACAAGCAAAAATCCGAGGTTTTGATGCAGACAATTTGATGATATTCGGGTGCGCTTGCCACAATTGATCAGGATAACTGGCGTCCCTCCCGAGCATGATGGGTTATCACGGGTCATTCCTGAAGTTGCGGTAATTACTCCATTAGCAATTCGACGAGGATATGCGGCCAGATTGCGGCCCTTAGGCAGGTATTTCAACAGCGCATCGAACATTGTTGTCCGGGATCCCACGGGAGACAGCAGGCCCGCGACCGGTGGCATAATTGGCATCAGTCAGACCCAGGAACAGATCTCTACAGCCCCAGGCCATCCAGCATTCTGTACCAGGCAGACATGGCAGCCACATAGCCGCGCCGTGCGCCATGCAACGGTATCGGCGAAATTACGCTGGCGGGCAAAGCCAACTCCTGCCTGTCACCGTTTATCGCATACCTCCCTGCTGCAGCACCCATCGCGGTCGCCATGGCAACGTCGCGGCCATTGTAGCCCAGAACGATCAGCAGACCGGGTGCCGGTTCATGGACGTGCGGCAGGTAGTCCGGCGTGATGGCCACCCTGCCCGACCAGAAGAATTCCGCCTCGCCAATGTCGCCTACCTGCGGGAACAGCTGATGCAGCTGCCGCACCACATGGTCAAAATCGCTGCGTGCAATCGGGTCCTGCCACTTGCCACGCGCGCCGACGACCAGTCAGCCTGCTTCATCCAGCCGCGAATAAGTCAGCAACCGCCTGGTATCCGAGATCACATGGCCCCCGGGAAGGATAGTCCGCCGCACATTGTCTGACAGCGGCCTGGTTGCAACAATGAAACTTGCGACCGGTATCAGGGTCTGCCTGAGCTTTGGCCACAGCCCGTCAGTATAGCCATTTGTCGCCAGCAGCACCTTGTCCGCCGCTATGCTGGCGGTGGGTGTCGATGCGACCCAATTGCCGCCTGTTTGTTGCAGGCCGGTCACAGGCGAAGTCGGAGATATCGTCGCTCCGGCAGAAGCGGCGGCCCGCGCCAGTCCTCTGGCGTATGACAATGGGTTCAGCTTGCCGCCACGCGGTTCGACCAGGGCTGCCACATAGGCCGGCGATCCGGTCAGCGCGTATGCCTCGTCAACACGCACAAAGTTGACCGGTGCGCCGCGTGCCTGCCATTGCGCTGCCCTCAGCTCAACAGCCTTTACTAATTTCTTGGTGTGAACCGCTTGCAGCCAGCCCTCGCGGCTTGCAGCACACTGGATGTCGTGCCGAGTGATGAGATCAAACACCAGGTCGGGCGCTGATCCGGCAAATGTCACCAGCCGCTCACCCGCGTCTTCACCGAACTTTGCTACCAGTTCATCCGGATCCCATTTGAAGCCGGGGATCACCTGCCCGCCATTTCGGCCTGACGCACCCCACCCGGGCTCGCCCGCCTCCAGCACACACACCCTTGCGCCGGACTGGCTGGCATGAAGAGCCGCTGACAGGCCAGTGAACCCGCCGCCGACAATTGCAATGTCAAAGCGGTGGTCGCCTTCCAGCGCATGACCGGAAAATGCTTCTTCCGCCGTGACTGCCCATAACGACGGTGGCAACCGTGTCACATCTGCCATAGGTGAGATTTGCGCCATTTGCCGATTGCTTCCCTGCCAGACCAACAGAGATCAGCCTATTGCTTCCTTCACCGCTTCAGCAAGCTGCTTGAGAGTAAACGGCTTGGGCAGAAATGCAAAATCGGTCTGGCCCTCAAGGTTTTTCTCAAACGCATCTTCGGCATAACCGGAGATGAACACGATCTTGGTCTTCACCCCGCGTTTGCGCAGTTCGCGCAGCATGCTTGGGCCGTCCATTTCAGGCATCACCACATCTGACACGATCAGGTCGGGTTCCGCGCCATACTCTTCCAGCACTTCCAGGCCGACTTCCCCGGAATCAGCCTCCAGCACCGTGTAGCCGCGCGATTCCAGCGCCCGCTTGGCGAACGAGCGCACGGCATCTTCATCTTCAACGAGCAAAATGGTGCCGGTGCCGGTCAGGTCTACGCTCTTCGGTTCGCCGATTGCAGCTTCCGACACGCGTGCGTCTTCTTCTTCCTGGGTCTCGATGTATTGCGGCAGGTAGACCTTGAACGTGGTCCCCTTGCCGATTTCGCTTTCACAGAAGATGAACCCGCCGGTCTGCTTGATGATGCCGTACACTGTCGACAATCCGAGCCCGGTTCCCTTGCCCACTTCCTTGGTGGAAAAAAACGGTTCGTAAATTTTATCGAGTACGTCCTGCGGCATGCCGGTGCCGGTGTCAGCGACTTCCAGAAGCACATAGTCTCCCGGTGGCATCAGGCCAGGTTTCACTCCCTCGGATTCGGTAGCAGATACGTTGCTGGATCTCAGTGTCAGCACGCCGCCGTCAGGCATGGCATCGCGCGCATTCACGCACAGATTGATCACGACCTGCTCAAACTGATTGATATCGACCTTGATACGGTCAAGATCGCGGCCATGCACGATCTTCAATTCGACCGTTTCACCGAGCAGACGACCAAGCAGGTTGCCGAGGTCCGACAGCACGTCGGTCAGCGACAGAACTTCAGGCCGCAAAGTCTGACGGCGCGAGAACGCCAACAACTGGCGCACCAGATTTGCTGCCCGGTTGGCGTTCTGCTTGATGTTCATGATGTCGGCAAATGACGGATCGGTCGGCCGGTGACGGGCCAGCAACAGATCGGAAAACCCGATGATCGCTGTCAGCACATTGTTGAAGTCATGCGCAACACCGCCTGCAAGTTGACCAACGGCCTGCATCTTCTGGCTCTGCGCAAGCTGTGTCTCTAAAGATGAGTGCTTTGTGGTGTCCACGGCAAACACCATGACGGCACCCTTGCCTCCGGTTTCATCGGCAACACAGTAGACCTGGCCCGAAGTTTCCTCCGTGCCCAGGAAATGAAAGTCGGTCGGCTTGGTTTCCACCTTGCCTCCCGCAGCATCAGCAAAAAGCCGGTCGAGTATCTCGCGTTCGTCTTCACGCACCAGTTTCGACAAGGAGCTACGCCGCTTTGCGTTCGGCGCAAGCTCGAGAAATGCCGCGTTCATGGTTTCGATTGTGCCCTTGGCATTCAGTTGCACAATGCCGATGGGCAGGGAATTGAACAGCCGGGAAATCTGCACCTGGGCTTCGCCCGAGTTCTTCTCGACCGCGAAATGGGCGCGTCTGTCCAGCACGAGTGTCCGCGACGGCTGCAGTTTGCCTTCACCGTCAAACTCGCAGCGATGGACCACGCGGGCCGGAATTGTCTCGCCAGTCCGGGTTGCAAGATCCAGGTCGAACACTTCTGTTACCGGCCGCCCGGCTTCCGGTTCAATACCGCCGAGCAGTTTGGCCCCCTTGTCGGTGACGATGTCCGACAGTTTCAGGTTGCCTTCCGTGGTCGCAGGCAGGTCCAGTCCCAGCCATTCAGCCAGTGTGGCATTGATATAGGCTATTGTTCCGTCCGCAGTCGTGGAGAAGAAGCCTGCCGGTGCATGGTCGAGATAATTGATGATGTATTGCAGGTTTTCGAAGGCGTCCTCCTGGGACGCCCGGGCATCGGTTTCATCCACTAGCCGCCATACCGAATAGGGCTGGCCGGCTCCGACTTTCAGCGGCTTGACCTGCAGGCGCAGCCACGCCGCCGCATCGGGGCGCGCACCGGCAGCCGCAGATCCTGCTGCCAGCCTGAACTGCTCGGATGCCTCCTTGCCCTCACGCGCTGCACGCGCCAGCCGGTAAACCCGTTCCGATACGTCCGGATAACCGGAATACAAGGTCTCGAGATTAACTATCCTGCCCTGGCCGGACGCTGAGACAAGATGCTGATAAGACGAATTGGAGTAGATGATCAGTCCGCGTGCATCCGACACCACGCACGGTTCGCCGACGGCATCAAACAACTGATCAAAAAACTCTTTCTGTCGGGGAGCCCGCCCGAAATGCACGAACCCCGCAAGCGCGCCAAACACCGCAAGCAATCCGGTGAGCGACATCAGGGCCAACGCAACCAGGACGACCTGCGGGACAATGGTGCCTGTTGTCTGAACCGCAAAGTACACAATTATGGCCAGTGAAATTGCCAGCAGAAGACTGAGCACCGGCTTGCCGTCCGACTGAGCCGGGCGCAGTTCGCCAGCGGGAAACACCTCTGCCGGCGACAGGTCTGCTTCCTGGTCAGGCGGCGGAGCAGGTGTTTCAACATGGTTCGAGGAACCGTTCTCCGGTTCGATTTGAATATCTTTGCTCATGTACCCCAATGTGCCTGATGTGCCGCACCACCCCGAATCAGGTGCAAGTATAGGCGGATTGTGCCATGTATCAGCCCTAAACGGGCGTTAGATTCAACCTAACTTTACTGGCGCTTGGCCGCATTGTTGTGTAATTGGTGTACATGGTACGGACAAACCTAACAGGCCATCGCAAATAGGGGGAGCGGAAATGGAACTTCTAGAGCCTTACATGAACTGGATATATCTTGGCTGTGTTGTACTGGCAGTATTCATATTTGCCTGGTTGATGATACGTGCGCTCGGTGGCCGGGTGCGCGCAAAACGCGGCTCCCGTCTTGGCATATCCGAATACTACGAGGTCGACAAATCCCGTTTCCTGGTACTGGTTCGCCGCGATGATGTGGAACATCTAGTACTGGTCGGCGGCTCGCAGGACGTGGTCATTGAGGCTGGCATTGCCACCAAACCATCACGCAAGGGAACAGGTGCGGGCGCCAAGCGACACAGGAATTTGGCCGCTGACGCCATTGATGGTGCGCCGGCAGCGCCTCCAACAAGGCCGGTGACGGAAGCGCCGCCATTGGGAACTGCAGATCCTGCCGGAAATGTTCGCCCGTTGGGATCACGTCCCGCACCGCGGCCCCCGGTTTTCGCAGAACCCGCACCTGCTGATCGCCCGCCGAACTTGCGGGCGGTGGAACACGATCTGGAGCGGAAGTGATAGCTAGAGCCCTTTCCACTTAAACAAAGGGCCGAAGTTCGCAACTCCGGCCCTTTGTTTTGTGTGTGTGCCCCGATACCGGCTAGAGCCTTTTACACCTAAATAGAAGCGTTTGATGGCACCAAATCAGTTCACTCGGCTAGACGCAAAGCGAAGCGCGATGCGGTGTATCGGGCAAGCGATTCTATTTAGGTGTAAAAGGCTCTAGACCTGCCGTTCAATCATCACGA
>JABDRA010000523.1 GCA_013041995.1 Anderseniella sp.
ACACAGGCCATTCGGTCGTACTGGTGGCTGGAGCAACGGGTAAACTGGCGACACAAATACTGGCCGGTGCGCCGTTCGACATCTTCCTGGCTGCAGATCAGGCGCGACCTGAATTGCTGGAGGAGAAAAATGCAGCCGTGGCGGGAAGCCGGTTCACCTATGCAATCGGCAGTTTGGTACTTTGGTCACCTGACAAGTTGCCGTTAACGGGAACTGCGCTTGGCTCGCTCGACACAATGCGTGTTTTGCGGCTCGCGATCGCCAACCCGAAATTGGCACCATATGGCCTTGCTGCAGAGCAGGCGCTTGACCGGCTGGGTTTCTTGACACCTCTTTCAGGCCGATTTGTTTACGGTGAAAACATCGGCCAGACGTTTGCAATGGCTGCATCAGGTAACGTAACAGCGGGGTTGATTGCGAAATCACAACTTGCAAGCCTGCCGGAGAAACAAAGAGGGCACTGGATTGACGTACCGGGTACACTACACGAGCCGATATTGCAGGACGGTGTGCTGATCATGCGGGCCAAGGACGACGATGTGGCACGCTCGTTCATGAGCTTCATGAAGTCGGATAAGGTGGCTGGCGTTATCAAGCGGTTCGGCTATGGAGAGTCTCGTCCATGACGGCTGAGGTTTTTGATGCGATATGGCTTACAGCGCAATTGGCCACGGTCTCCGTGGTGCTGCTGCTGATACTGGCAACACCGGTTGCATGGTGGTTGGCGTTCACACGGTCGCGGATGAAGATACCGGTTGAAGCGCTGACGACATTGCCGCTGGTGCTGCCGCCGACCGTGTTGGGGTTTTATCTGCTGATACTGCTGGGACCTGCCGGCTGGCTGGGCAGCTGGTGGGTAAGCCTGACGGGAGAAACGCTGACCTTCAGTTTTACCGGACTGGTGGTTGCTTCAATGATCCACTCGCTGCCATTTGTTGTGCAGCCAATGCGGCAGGCGTTTCAGGACATGGGAACGGGTCCTCTGGAGGATGCTGCTACACTTGGGGCAGGGCCGCTCGACCGGTTTTTCAGCGTCGGCCTTCCCCAAGCCAAGCGTGGCATCGTGACGGCATCTGTGCTGGGATTTGCCCATGTGCTGGGAGAGTTCGGCGTTGTGTTGATGGTTGGCGGCAATATTCCGGGCCGCACAAAAGTGGTTTCCATTGCCATATATGAAAGCGTAGAGACACTTGATTATGCAACTGCGCACATGCTGTCAGCGGGACTCCTGCTGCTGTCGTTTGCGGTGCTGGTCGGGGTTTTCGCGGTGAACCGGTCTATCCCGATGAAGGTGGGGCAATGAGCGGCTGCCGACTTGATCTGGATTTCCGGCTGGTTCGCGGGGGCTTTGATCTTGCGATATCAGAAACTCTCGCCCTTGACGGTGTGACGGTGTTGTTTGGGCCAAACGGATCCGGCAAATCCATGACCTTGCGCACCATTGCAGGTCTTGAGAGCAGTGCCAAAGGTGTTGTGCGATTTGATGACACCGACTGGTTGCGATCAGAGACCGACATTTTCGTGGCGGCGCATCAACGCCCGGTCGCGCATGTATTTCAGGATGCGCGGTTGTTTTCACACCTTGATGTAGCGGGCAATCTCGGGTTTGCGCAGCGCCGGGCCAAGGGTGATGGCCCCGAAGTTTCGCGCGACGATGTAATTGAAGTGTTTGATATAGCGCATCTCCTGAAACGTGCGCCGCAAGGCCTGTCTGGCGGCGAACGGCAAAGGGTGGCGATGGCGCGGGCACTGCTGACCCGGCCTCGCCTGGTATTGATGGATGAACCCTTGAGCGCGCTGGATGTGCAGCGCCGTGCCCAGGCATTGAACTTCATCGAGCAGATCCCGGAGCGGTTTCAGGTGCCGGTTGTTTATGTCACGCACCAGATCGACGAAGTTGTGCGACTTGCCAATCAGTTGGTGCTGATTGCAGGAGGACGTATTGAGGCAAGCGGCCGGTCGGCTGATCTGATGTCACGACTGGATTTGCCGCCGTTCACCGGCAGGTTTGAGGCCGGGTCGATCATTGAAGCCAAGGTGAAGAGGCACAATTCCGAGTTCGCGCTGACCGAACTGGAAATTGCAGAAGGCGTGCAGGTCGAGGTGCCGTTTCTGGATTTTCCCGTCGGAGAAGTCGTGCGGCTGCGTGTGCGGGCGCGTGATGTTTCAATTGCCGTGACCAAGCCGGAAAGTGTGTCTTTGCGCAATGTGCTGGCGGCCAATGTCGAAGAAGTACAACCCGAAGCAGACACCGCATTTGCCGAAGTCAGACTGTCAGTTGCAGGCCAGGCAGTGCGCGCCCGGATCAGCCGGGCATCTGCGCATGAATTGAAACTGAAACCCGGCAAATCCGTGCATGCGATGGTCAAAGCCACAGCTCTCGACAGAAGACTTCTTACTCGACGTTGAGATTGAACCGCAGTGCTGGTAACTTGTGTTCTGCAACCTGGGCCATTCCCGGGAGACGGATTGTTACAGAGGTTCCTTATGAGACGTGTTTTTGTGTTGCTGGTCGCATCCGGAATTGGCATTGGCGCTGTTGTAGCCAACCTGCCTGAGGTCCTTGCCGGTGATCGCGCATTTTCGGATGACAATAGTGTGAAGCGGGCAGGCAACTGGTCGAACGCTGACGGCGCGGCAAAGGCCGAAGCGGATGGCGCCAGCGGGTCCGATATTCCGGTGCCGCGGCCCAAGCCCGGCAGCAAAGCTGCAAAAGCCGATGCAGCCAGACCCAAGACTGCAAAAACTGAAAGCAAGAAAGCTCCGGTACCGCGCAAGAAAACCAAGCCAAAGGCAAATGTGCAGGCCGGGCTCACTCCATCCGATACCGGCTCCGGTAATGCCAGTGCGCCCTATCGCGGCAAAATGGAGTCAGCCGAAATCAAGGCAGCATTGATCGGCAAAGTGCTTGCCTCGCGTATTGACGGCAAAAATGCAACCATCACTATTGTTGAAGGCGGTACCTTGAACTGGACATCCTCATCCGGCAGCGGGCAGGGCAGATGGTGGGCTGAACGGGGCCGCATATGCGATCGGTATGATCCGTCCGGTGATTTTCCGGGCAGAGGTGCAGGGTGCCGCAGTTTCGAGAAGAAGCCGGATGGTTTTTATGCCGGTGGCAAGAAGCTGAAGTTCGTGAACTGATTTTCGCCGGTTAGGTCATTGGCGGCAAATGAGCCCCATGGTTGCGGCCACCATGCGGTAGCCAGTCAGGGCGCCAAGTCCGTCCACGTCACAATCCGGCATGAACTCGACCAGATCGAAAGCGGAAATCCGGGCCTTGCCGGCAATCGCATTGAGCAATTCAATTGTCTGCCAGTAACCAAGGCCGCCGGGTGCGCGTCCGATGACAGCAGGCATGATTGCCGGATCAAGCCCGTCACAATCAAAGCAGATGATCACGTTTGAACCGTTTGGAATGGCATCGGCAACCTGTGCCATGCCGTCAGATGCGATGTCGCGGGCCGTGAAGAACTTTACGCCCCAGGCCAGCGCATCGGCATAGTCGTCTGGCCGGGCGGACCCGATATTGCGGGCGCCAACCTGAATGATGCGCTCGATGTGGTCCATCTCGGACGCGCGCCGCATGGTTGACGATAATCCCCAGCGCTCACCGGCAACCTCATCGCGCCAATCGATATGAGCGTCAATCTGGACAATGGTGTATTTCCCACGGCCCTCGAAAGCCTGGAGCATGGGGATCGGCACACTGTCGTCACCACCCAGGACGATAGGCACGGCGCCACGGTCGACTATGGCGGAAACCGCAGCCTTGATAGCGGCGCGATTGCTTGCGCTGTCGTCGCCATAGTCCAGGTCTCCAAGATCACAGGCATCCTGCGGGCCGCCGGGCAACAGCGGCGCGGCAAAATCAAAATCCATGTGTTCAAGGTTGGCTGCATATGGTGCCGCTGCTGCCCTGATGGCAGCAGGGCCGCCCGCGCAGTAAGGACCTACCGAAGCATAAGGTGTGGCACATGGCACACCCAGTATGGCGGCTTTGGCGGTCACCTGGTCAGGTGCTGCACATGATGGAACACCCAGAAAGGTGGCCACATCCGCGGCCCCGAACATGGTGGCAATATTTGTCTTGTTC
>JABDRA010000527.1 GCA_013041995.1 Anderseniella sp.
GAACAGGTGTTGAACCTGACACTTTCTGGTCGGCGGCAGATGAAATCATTCACAAGTTCTCCCCCAAAATCGCCAGCATGTTGCGTAAGCGAAAATCGCTGCAGAACAAGCTCAATCGTTGGCACCGGCAACGGGCCGGCCAGGCGATTGATCCCGGTGAATACCGCAATTTCCTGGAAGAAATCGGCTATATGGTGCCTGACAAGGGTGACTGCAAAATTGCCACGCGCAATACCGATGACGAGATCGCAAAGGTGGCTGGATCCCAGCTTGTCGTGCCGGTGATGAATGCACGCTATGCGCTCAACGCCGCCAATGCGCGGTATGGTTCACTGTACGATGCGCTGTATGGCACGGATGCGATTTCTGAAGCAGGCGGCGCGGAGCGTGCCGGCAGTTTCAATCCGGTGCGGGGTGAGAAAGTCATCGCCTGGGCCAGGCAGTTTCTCGATGACGCCGTGCCCCTGTTCGGCGGCAGTCATGCCGATGTGACGCGCTACTTCATCAAGGGCCGCAAGCTGGCGGTGTCGCTGTCATCCGGGTCGGTCACCGGCCTGGTCGATAATGCCCAGTTCAAGGGGTTCAAGGGCGACAAGGCCAAGCCGACATCGATCCTGCTGGTCAATAACGGCCTGCACATCGAAATTGTCATCGACCGTACACATGTCATCGGTGGCTCCGATGATGCCGGTGTGGCGGATGTCATCATTGAAAGCGCCATGTCGACCATCGTGGACTGTGAAGACTCTGTTGCAGCCGTCGATACCGACGACAAGCTGGTTGTGTATCGCAACTGGCTTGGCCTGATGAAGGGCGACCTGACCGACACGTTCGAAAAGGGTGGCCACACGATGACCCGCAAGCTGGTCGCAGACCGTGAATACACCGGCGTCAACGGCAAGCCTTTATCGCTGCATTCGCGCTCCTTGATGCTGGTACGCAATGTCGGCCTGCTGATGACCATCGGCACCATCACCGACAGCAACGGTCATGACATCCCCGAGACCCTGATGGATGCGCTGGTCAACACCGCTATCGCCCTGCACGATGTCGGTCCCAATGGTGCCTTCCAGAATTCGCGCAAGGGATCGATCTATGTGGTTGTGCCCAAGATGCACGGACCAAAAGAGGCTGCTCTGGTCAACCAGCTCTACACCGCGATCGAGAATGCCTTCGGCATGAAGCGCAACACGGTGAAAATGGGCATCATGGATGAAGAGCGCCGCACCACGATCAATCTGAAGGAATGCATCCGGGCAGCGCGCTCGCGCGTGTTCTTCATCAATACCGGTTTCCTCGACCGCACCGGCGATGAAATCCACACCTCCATGGAAGCGGGCCCGATGATCCGCAAGGCCGACATGAAGGCATCTACGTGGATCGATGCCTATGAGCGCTGGAACGTTGATGTTGGGCTGGAATGCGGCCTGCCCGGTGCAGCCCAGATCGGCAAGGGCATGTGGGCCATACCGGACCTGATGGCAGACATGCTGGAACAGAAGATCGCGCACCCGAAAGCCGGTGCCAACACCGCCTGGGTGCCGTCGCCAACGGCGGCCACGCTGCATGCAACCCATTATCACCAGGTCAATGTCACGGAAGTCCAGAAGAAGCTGGCCTCGCGCGAGAAGGCGAAACTGGAAGATATCCTGGCCATTCCGCTGGCACCGAACCCCAACTGGGACCGCGAGGAAATCCAGAACGAGATCGAGAACAATTGCCAGGGCATTCTCGGCTATGTGGTGCGCTGGGTCGACCAGGGTGTAGGTTGCTCCAAGGTGCCGGACATCAACAATGTCGGCCTGATGGAAGACCGCGCCACACTGCGCATTTCCAGCCTTCACATCTGTAACTGGCTGTTTCATGGCATCTGCAGTGAAGAACAGGTCATGGAAACGATGAAGCGCATGGCCAAAGTGGTCGACGGGCAAAACGCCGGCGACCCGCTGTATCGGAACATGGCGCCCGATTTCGACGACAACATCGCATTCCGCGCCGCCTGCGAC
>JABDRA010000528.1 GCA_013041995.1 Anderseniella sp.
CAACAGGGTGGAACGGGCCGTTGGATTGTCCCGGCACCAGGAATTGACCGAAGCAGATTTATTTCCGGAATCCGTTGCAGGTGACAACGGGCCGCAGGAATTTCCATCATTGGCAAAAGCCCGTGAACAGGCCGAGAGACGACAGATCATTCGGGCACTTGAGAGAGCTTCCGGTCAGATCGGTGAGACCGCAAAGCTGCTCAGAATTTCCCGCACCACACTTTGGGAGAAAATGTCGCGACTGGAACTTGGCCCGAAGGAACGTTCGGATTCATGAACATGTGCTATGAAAAAGTGTTCAGAAACACGAACATCAGGGAAGTTTCACGGGTTGATTGCAAAGAATCCAGCCTGTTTCCGTGAGCATCCCTTTCGGCAGATATTGGACTGAGGCTAGTTTTCCCCTGCAAAAGCGAAAGGGAGGACTCCATGTCTCGATGTACGAAATTGATCGACGTTGGCCGGCGCCAGTTTTTACAACGCGGATCAGTGGCAGCGGCCGGTCTGGCCGCCGGTGCTGCGGTGTTGCCTGCAGGGCAAGCCAGGGCTGCGCCAGCAAATGCGCAGATTGATTATCCGTCCGGCAAACTTGCCAATGTTGCAGACCTCAAGGTCAACGAGCCCATGGATATCGAATACCCGGACGCCAACAGTCCGGGGGCGCTGATCAAGCTGGGTCAGGCAGTTGAAGGCGGGTCGGGGCCTGACGGGGACATTGTGGCATTTTCTACGCTGTGCCCGCACAAAGGGTGGAACCTCGCCTACAATCCGGAAGACAGCACTTTCAACTGTCCCGGTCACTTTTCCCGCTTTGACGTTGAAGCAGGCGGTCAACAGGTCTGGGGCCACGCCACACAGAACCTTCCGCAATTCACACTGCGGGTTGATGAAAAGGGTGACATTTATGCCGAGGGTGCGAGTGACCTGATCTTCGGTCGTCCGTCCAACGTGTTGTAGGAAAGGGAAAAACCATGGCTTATAAAAGACAGATTGACCGGCTTCCCATTCCACCCAAGGACGCCAAAGTACACAATGTGACGTGCCATTACTGCATCGTCGGGTGCGGCTACAAGGCCTACACCTGGGATCGCAATAAACAGGGCACGCTGACAGAAAATGCCTTCGGCATTGATCTTGGCGAACAGCAAGGTGCAGACGGCACCTGGATGGCACCATCCATGTACAATCTTGTTCAACAAGACGGCAAAGACGTGCATCTGGCCGTCGTGCCGGACCATGACTGTGTTGTAAATTCCGGCCTCGGATCTGTTCGCGGTGCGCGCATGGCCGAAAACCGTCCTTCAACTGTAACCGGTACACAGCAGCAGCGTCTTGGTGATCCCATGATGTGGCGCTATGGTGTACTGCAGCCGACAAGCTGGAACGATGCACTGGATCTCGTTGCCCGGTTAACGGCCCGTATCGTGACAGAAGGCTCGGAAGATGATCTGGTTGTCTCCATGTTCGACCATGGTGGCTCCGCCGGTGGTTACGAAAATACCTGGGGAACGGGCAAGCTCTACTTTGAGTCCATGAAGATCAAGAATTGCCGCATCCACAACCGTCCGGCGTACAATTCGGAAGTCCATTCTACCCGCGACATGGGTGTGGGCGAACTAAATTATCAATACAAGGATTATGAGCTGACCGATACGATCATGATCGTCGGTGCAAATCCATTGGAGACCCAGACCAACCTGTACCTGAACCATATGGTTCCCGGCATGCGCAATGGTGCGAGGGTCATTTTTGTAGAGCCTCGTCGTACGGTGTCTATAAATGCCGCTGAAGAAGTGGCGGGTAAGGACAACGTTCTCCATTTGCAAATCAATACCGGCACAGATATGGCGCTGTTCAACGCCCTGTTGACTGAGATTGTATCCAAAGGATGGATCGACAAGGATTTCATTGCCAAGTCAACCTTCCAGGACGGTGTTGCCCAGGCTGAAGATGCCGGTCATCCCGCAGCTCTCGGCAGCCTTGAGGAGGCGTTGAAGGACTGCACCACGTCGCTGGATGAAGCGGCCGGCATCTGCGGCGTCTCTGCTGCCGACATTGCAAAAGCCGCATCATGGATTGCCGAACCCAAAGGCGGAGCGCGCCGCAAATGTGTAACCGCCTATGAAAAGGGCATCATCTGGGGCAATGACAACTACCGCACCATCGGTGCCCTGGTGAACATCGCTCTGGCTACCGGCAATGTCGGTCGCGAAGGTGGCGGGGTCTGCCGCCTTGGCGGTCACCAGGAAGGATATTACCGTCCATCAGACGCCCATGTCGGACGCCCAGCAGCATATGTTGATCAGTTGCTGATCAATGGCGGCGGCAAGACCCATCACATCTGGGCCTGCGACCACTACAAAACCACACTGAACGCATCGCAGTTCAAGCGAGTTCACAAAAGGCGCTCTGATATGGTCAAAGACGCCATGGATGCGGCGGCTGGCGGCACTCGTGAAGATCTTGTCAATGCGATTGTCGATGCGGTGAACAAGGGCGGTCTCTTCGTAGTGGATGTTGATATCATCAGCAGCCAGATCGGTCAGAACGCCCATGTGGTTCTGGCGGCTTGTGAAGCCAACGAGATGAACCTCACGTCGATGAATGGTGAACGCCGTATGCGCCTTTCGGAGAAATACATGGATCCGTTCGGCAACTCCAAACCCGACTGCCTGATTGCTGCAGGGCTCGCCCAGAACATGGAACGCGTTCTGAACGACATGGGCAAAGCAGACTATGCTGCACAGTTTAAGGGCTACGACTGGAAGACAGAAGAGGATGCCTTCATGGACGGTTACAACAAGGGCAATCCTGATGTGACCTATGAGCGCCTGCGCGTGATGGGCAACAATGGCGTGCACGAGCCCGTGGTTGGCTATGAGAATGGCAAACTTGTAGGGACTGAACGACTGTACTCAAACGGAGAGTTCGGAACCGGTGACAAGAAGGCCCGATTCTGCGCCGCCGGATGGCGTGGCTGGCAGGCCGAAGGCAAAGCCGAAGAGCAGGCGAAATACAAGTACTGGATCAACAATGGCCGAGCCAACATATTCTGGCAGAATCAGTTTCTTGACCAGGACAATGACTTTGTCCAGGACCGCTTCCCGTTTCCATTCATCGAAATGAACCCGGCCGACATGGCTGATATCGGGGCCGGTCCCGGAGATCTGGTTGAAATCCACAATGCCAATGGCGCAACTCAAGCCATGGTCTACCCTACGCCAACTGCGCGTCGCGGAGAAACCCTGATGGTGTTTGGGTCGCCCGCCGGTTCGCAAGGCAACGTGATTAATCCGGGCGTCAATGAGTTGGTGTTACCGGACTACAAACATACATGGGCGGACATTCGCAAGATTTCGGATGCCCCGGCAACCGCGAAGGCAGTATCCTTCAAATCGAAGGAGTACAAGTCGGCCTGATAGCGTCAAGAATCCCGTCGCGACAGGTTCGCGGCGGGGTTCCTGCAGGTAAATTTGGCGCAAGCCATACGATGCACGACGTTTGCCCTCACGCGGTTACTCTGAGACTTTTTCCATCTTTCGGATTTCGTTCCAGATCATATCCATCTCGTCGAGGTCGGCTGCCTCGACAGAACTGTTTCGTCCCTTAAGCGTGTCTTCTATATAATTGAAGCGGCGAGTGAATTTCGTATTTGCCTTGCGCAGGGCGTCCTCGGCATCCAGACCCAGGTGACGCCCAAGATTGACCATGACGAACAGCATGTCACCGAATTCTTCAGCCTGTTTTTCGACCGACAAATGGTCACGGGCCTCTGTGAGTTCCTGCGCCTCTTCGACAATCTTGTCGAGGACCATTGAAACATCGGGCCAGTCGAACCCGACCCGGGCGGCGCGCTTTTGCAGTTTCAGGGCGCGGGTAAGGGCGGGAAGGGCGGCGGGTATGTCATCAAGCAACCGCTTGCGCTGTTTTTCCGTGCCCTCGCGCTCGGCATCCTTGGTGCGTTCCCAGAAGCCCTGTTCGACACCTGCGGCGCGTGCCTCCGCATCACCAAAAACATGCGGATGGCGCCGGACCATTTTCGTGGTGATGGCCTCAACTACGTCGGCAAACTGAAAATGATCGGCTTCACTGGCCATCTGGGCGTGATAGACGACCTGCAGCAGCAGATCGCCCAGTTCATCGCGCAGGTCATCCATCTCGCCACGCTCAATGGCGTCGAGCACCTCATAGGCTTCTTCCAGGGTGTAGGGAGCAATCGAGGAAAAGTCCTGCTGAAGGTCCCACGGGCAGCCTGTTTCAGGTGTCCGCAGAGCCTGCATGATCGCGAGCAAGGTGTTTATTTCCTGCCGGGGACGGGTTTCGGGACCTGCAGTTGTCAGGTCGCCGGCGGTTTCGGTGTTTTCTTGAGGTGGTCTGCCTTGATCCATACCTTGCATCCATCCTTGCCTGCTGTTGCACGCAACGTATCACCGCATGGCAGCCGGAGCCATGACTGAGGTTGGAAGGTTTCACTGTTTTCCACGAAACTGCCGTCCACAACAAACACCTCGATGCCGTGGGGAACATCGAGTTCGATGACAGCACCGGGTGCCCAGATTTCCATCCTGACGTCTTCGTGCTGATCGTGAAACAGGGGCATGACCGACACACCGGGGCGGTCGGCTGCGGGCAGGGCGCGCATCTTGTTGGTGTCAATGCGAACGTGGGTGCGGTCTGCCATGTCGAATTGCCAGAGCTTCACCATGATGACACAGCCTGGCTCCGAGCCGGGGGTATGGCTGGATTCCGGTGGATTGCGGATGTAGCTGCCGGCGGGAAAATCCCCATGCTCGTCCTGGAAAACGCCATCCAGCACCATGAATTCCTCACCACCGGTGTGGACGTGAGACGAAAACTTGCTGCCCGGTGCATAGCGAACGATGGTGGTGGCTCGCGCCACCTCCTCGCCGAGCCGGTCCAGCATGCGTCTGTCCACGCCGGGCATGGGTGATTCTACCCATTCAATCTGTTGGCCATGAACTGCCGCGCGTTTTGAAAAGTCTGCGTTGAGTTGCATTGGGATGTGCTCTTTCGTGTTCGGGCGTTCAGCCGGCTATGCTCGGGCGTTGTGCCACCTTCTGGTGCCAGGCTTTCAGGTTCGCACAATCGGCGGGAACGTCAATCCTGGCAAAATCCGCGAAGGCCAGCCCGGCAAAGGCTGTGATATCGGCAACGGAAAAATCATCTCCCGCAATATACGGCTGATCTGCCAGAACCTTGTCAAGGTACCGCATACCGTCAACAGCCCGGTCGCGTTGCAGTCTGCCCCATGGTTCACATTGCTGCTTCTCGATGTCCGGGCCAAGCCCCGGCGTTGCATGGTGGAAATAGGCAGCTACGGCATCGAGCAGACCAGCTTCGGCGCGGCGCTGCATCATGCTGGTGACCGCACGCTGCCTGGGCGTTTTACCGGTCAGGGTAGGGGTGCCTTCCAGAT
>JABDRA010000538.1 GCA_013041995.1 Anderseniella sp.
GTCTTCACCCACCGGAACGGCTACGGAAATAGCCATGCAGCGTTCGCCTGCCGACCCGTACTCAGCCCCGATCAGCGCATCGACCGCCTGATCCATGTCGGCATCGGGCATGATGATCATGTGGTTCTTCGCGCCGCCGAAGCACTGCACCCGTTTTCCGGCCGCACAGCCGCGCGAATAGACATATTCGGCAATCGCCGTTGAGCCGACAAACCCGACAGCCTGGATGTCCTCATCGTCAAGGATTGCATCCACCGATGTCTTGTCGCCATTGACCACATTCAGGATCCCGGCAGGAAGTCCCGCTTCAATCATCAGTTCAGCCAGCCGCATCGGTACCGACGGGTCACGCTCGGACGGTTTCAGGATGAAGGCATTGCCACACGCAATGGCAGGCGCGAACTTCCACATCGGGATCATTGCAGGGAAATTGAACGGTGTGATACCGGCGGTCACGCCAAGCGCCTGGCGCATGGAATAGATGTCGATGCCGGGACCGGCATTCTGGGTGTATTCGCCCTTCAACAGGTGCGGTATGCCGGTGGCAAACTCACAAACCTCGACACCGCGCTGAATATCGCCGTGGCTGTCGGGTATGGTCTTGCCGTGTTCGGAAGACAGCATCTGCGCGAGTTCTTCCTTTTCGGCATTCACCAGCTCGACAAACTTTGCCATGATCCGGGCGCGCCGCTGCGGGTTGGTTGCCGCCCATGCCGGCTGTGCAGCCTTGGCGTCTGCAACCGCCGCCTTCAACTCGGCCTCACTGGCCAGGGCAACCTTCGCCTGAACTTCGCCGGTGTTCGGGTCGAAAACATCAGCAAACCGTCCTGATGTTCCTGCAACCAGCTTGCCGCCGATGAAGTGTCCGATTTCCTTGACCATACTCTACCCTTACCCATCCGCTATCGGCGGACGGCTCCCTTGAATTTGTTGTTCCGATCTGCGCGAAACCTAATCAGCCTGTTCCGCTTAGGCAAGCATCAGTTTGACTGTCGTTGCGGCAATCCATCTGAGATGACCCCATTATCACTTTTTGTTGCAACGCAACATTTTCGCCTTTCAGATGCTGCAATGCAACACTACATTATCCGATAGTAGACTCAGTCTTACAAACGGGGGGCTGAAAAGGATAATACCATGACAATGCATTCCACTGCGCTGGAGACGGCAACCGCCATTACAATCCGCAGGCTTTGGAGCAGCGAGCAGGATTTGTTCAGAAGCCACTTCGACCGGCTTGATCCGGCCTCGCGCGCCCTGCGCTTCGGCGCTCCTGTCCACGACAGCTTTCTTGATATCTACGCACGGTCGGCGTTCTCGAACGGCAATATGGTATTTGGTGCGTTTGTGGATGGCGAACTGCTGGGGGTCGGTGAGATAAAGCTGCTTGCAAACAGCCTGCCGGTACGAGCAGAAGCGGCATTTTCCGTCGTGCCGGAATGGCAGGACAAGGGCATAGGTGATGCCCTGTTTGCCCGCATCGTAGCTGCCCTTCAAAACCGCGGCGTCCGTTCGGTTATTTTGTGGTGCAGGTCATCGAACCATCGCATGCGGCACCTGGCTAACAAGCACAATGCCGAGATGAATTTCGTGGACGGCGATGAAGCCTGCGGCGAGGTTCGCCTGCCCTGGCCGATGCCATCCTCGATCATCGAGGAAGTCTATGGCGAGGCGATCTGCTACACGAATTCTCTGTGGCAGAACAAGTGGCTTAAACCCGGCTCGGCTTAGAGCGTGTATTCAAACTGTGAGCGCCGGTTTTGAAGCAAGGACACGCTTTGGAGGATCTTCGAAGCTCAGATCCTGTTATTCTTAGGCAAGCGAAGATCAGTTTTCGGACAAATCTGCCGTTGCAAACAACCGGTGTCATCTGCATTCTGCTTGTAAGCATATGGCCCTAGGGCCTGTTGACGAACATGGACATGCGTTGGAGGACGACTTGAATGTCTGGACATCGAGTGAATGTCGAAGGCGTTTGGAATGATGTTGGGTTTCCGATGAGCCACGCCGTTGTCGAGCCTGAAGGAAAGCGAGTGCATCTTACTGGTCAGGTTGGCTGGACAGAAGATTTTGAGGTTATCGGATTAAACGATGCTGGCAAACAGACCCATGCCGCGATCGACAATATCGAAAGAGTGCTTGCGGGTTTGGGAGGCACCATCAAAGATGTCGTTTCAACCACGATGTATTATGTGCGAGACGACGATCTTGATGCCATTCAAGAAGCGAGGCGAACACGCTTTTCGTTTAGTGCTGGACCTGCTGTCACAGGTGTGAAAGTTGCAGCGCTGGTCGATAAGGCACTTCTGGTAGAACTTACCGTCGTCGCTGTCATACCGGACAATCAATTCAAGCTGCAATCGGCCTGAATTATCCAACTTTGGGCTCCAAGCCCACAAACAGCGCGCTCGCGCGGTCCTTGGGGCCTGATCTTAAATCGCCACTCCCGGCACCCAGACATAGCCGTCGTCATCAAGGATGACCGCCTCACGCAGCCCATGCGGTTTGTCCTGGGCGCCAGCCAGCACCGTCCAGCCGCCGGCCCGGGCGGCAGTTTCGGCCTGGGTGGCAATGCCATATAAAACGTTGTATTTATAGGTGTGATCGGCATGGATCATCCATATCGACCCGCTCAGCGAGAACACCGAAAAATCGTCACTGTGATGCAGGACTTTCGCCCCCAGCACCGAAACTGCAAAATCGCGATGTTTTGAGGTGTTGCTGACAAGCAGGTTGAAGCCGATGCCGGGTCCGAGCGAGTGCCCGAACTCCACAGGCTCCATAAAGGGTTCCGCAGGCTTGTTGTCTGTCGTCATCTTGAGACAAGATCACAGATCGCAGGCGAACGCGAGTTAACCGGCAGCGCTTACGCGGCCACCGGCCTCGCTGCCGTCATAGCAAACCTCGCAGGGACCAATCTGGTCCGTTGATGCAACGCCGCTTCTGCGCAATGAGAGCAGGAACAACACTGCAGCATTGGCAACAATGTCAGACAGGTCTGCGGAGGCTATTTCGCTTTCAAAGGCGCGTGACAAACGCCCTGCCGCGCGGCGGCAATAATCCGCGGCATCCCCATCGGAAATCGTCTTGCAGGCTTCCCACTCGCGGTTCAATTGATCGCGCGGCACTTCGGCCAGCAGGCAATCTTCGATCAAAAGCGGCATGTTGCCCCGCCCGACAATGCTGGAATAGGGGCTTTTATCACACTGCGCGGACGGGTAAGCAACCGTCACAGGCGGTGTCGAATTGGCTGTATCTACTGATAAAGCGGCGTTTTGCATAGGTTTCATGTCCTTGACTGACTGACTGCATCAATCCCGAGTCGCGTTGAACTCCTGTCCGGTAAAATTGCAGCATCCAGATTGACATACAGTTAACCATGCCCGTTTTCGTCATTTCGGCAGATGGTGGCCTGCCCTGGACACCTCACGCAAAAGGCTCAGCGGCAAGCGGCATTCAAAGCTGCCGGCGGCATAGGGAGCCAGTTCATAAGGTGAAAAATGAACTCGTGCGCCATCCCCATTGAAGGTCCATGAGGACAGATTGCCCGCCGCCGTCAGGATTGTCTTCTCATATTCGGGAAAAAACATCTGCTTGAGCTGTACCTTGCTGAGCGCCTCGTCCGAGTCGTAGCTGTAAAGCCGGCTTGCGCAGGCGTCTGCCAGTTCAGTTTTCGCCTCCGGTGAAAACAGCTTGTCATAGGTAAGCTCGCCGGTTTGAGGACTGACATTGATGGCGGAAAAGAACGAGTTGCCGTGCGCACCACCGTCGTACCGCCAGGTTTGCACCAGCGCCGACACCAGATTTGGCGCAGCATATTCCAGGGTGATCGCTTGATTGTAGCTGAGCTGTCCGGCAGTCTCAAAGTCGATCTTGTCAGTGAACGGTGCCTGTTTGACCAGGTCATCCACCAGTGTGTTGAATGATATCTGCCCGGCCTCGACAGGATCGGCAAACCGTATAGCGGCGATCTCAACTTCATAGGCTGTCTTCGATCCCGCCTGCACCCTGGAGTACGGCACCTTGGCGGCACCGCTTCCAGGTCCCGTGTTCGGTTTGGCTGAAATGATGATTGTACGCT
>JABDRA010000541.1 GCA_013041995.1 Anderseniella sp.
AAACACGCCTGCCCCGAACACGAAGAAGTACACAACAATAAAGGCGATCAGGGATGTAGCAACAGCCGGTGCCGCAATGGGGGCAAGCGAGTCACTGGTCCTCAGCAGGCCGTACACGGTAAACGGCTGGCGGCCGACCTCCGTTGTCACCCATCCTGCCAAAACGGCAACAAACCCGGTTGGACCCATGGCAACCGCAGCCATGTGCAACCAGCTGTCACGATACAGCACCTTGCGCCAGCGCGCCCACAGGCTCCACATGCCAAGACCCAGCATGGCAAATCCCAGCGCAATCATGATACGGAAACTCCAGAACACGATGGCAACCGGTGGTTCGTCCTTGTCGTCGACCGTATCGAGGCCCGCCAACGGCGCATTCAGATCATGCTTGAGGATCAGGCTCGACAGTTTCGGGATTTCGATGGCGAAGTCGATGCGTTTTTCAGCCTCGTTCGGAATCCCGAACAGGATCAGCGGCGCCCCGTCGGGATAGCTGTCGAAATGACCCTCCATTGCCATGATCTTGACCGGCTGGTGTTCCAGCGTGTTGAGCCCGTGCAGGTCTCCGGCGAATATCTGGACAGGCGTTACCAGGGCCGCCATCCACATGGCCATGGAGAACATCACGCGAGCCGGCTTGTGCGTCCGGTCCTTGAGCAGATGCCATGCGCCAACTGCGCCGACAACAAGCGCGGTGGTGAGAAATGCAGCAAGCACCATATGGACCAGGCGATAAGGGAAGGACGGGTTGAAGACGATTGCCCACCAGTCTTCAGGCACAAACTGTCCCGCTTCATTGATCGAGTAGCCGACGGGCGTTTGCATCCATGAATTGACCGACAGGATCCAGGTGGCCGACATCAGGGTACCAATTGCAACTACGGCTGTTGCAAACATGTGGAGCTTGTCGCCGACGCGTTTGCGCCCAAACAGCATGATGCCCAGAAAACCCGCTTCCAGGAAGAATGCACTCAACACTTCATAAGCCATCAGCGGGCCGAGAATGGGCCCGGTCTTGTCGGAAAACACGCTCCAGTTGGTGCCGAACTGGTACGACATGACGATGCCGGACACGACCCCCATCCCGAACGCCACGGCAAATATTTTTTTCCAGTATTCGAATAATGTCAGATAGGTCTGATCACCGGTTTTCAGCCACAAGGCATTTAGCACGGCCAGGTAATTAGCCAGGCCGATGGAGAAAGCGGGAAACACAATGTGGAATGAAACCGTAAACGCAAATTGAAAGCGCGCAAGCAATTCAGCGGAGACGCCATCAAACATTATTATGGTCCTGAAACGATTGGAGTAGCTTCAACTGCAAGATAGGCTTGCGGTCGGCTCGGGAGTAGGCAGATACTGTCGCAGGGCCAAATCGCCGCAAACCCGGTTTGCTGTTATCCGCGGCGTATTTCCGCCTCAAGGCCCATGGCGCCTGCCAACTGGTTCAGTTTCTTCGCGACAGACTCTCCATAAAGGTCGGACAGCTTCTTTGGCATGTCCAGAACAAGCTTCTTGCCGTCTACAAACAACTTGATCTTGGGCAAAAGACCGGTCATGGCCCCGGTCAGTACATAGGCAAGGCGCATGGCACCGGCCAGTATGCGCGCGCGCTCCAGCCAGTCCTCCGGGATCAGGTCGACAAATTCGCGCGGTGCGTGTTTCGCGTTGATGCCCTGGTAGCGGAAGAAGACCGCCAGGGCCAGGAACAACCGGCCCGGGTGATCGACCCCGACAATCGAGGCCTGTGAGATAATGGTCAGCGCCCGTCCAGACCTGTAGTCAGGATTTGCCCGCCAGGAGATGTCAGCCATCATGCAGGCGGCATGGCGCAGGCGGCGTTCCTCTTCGGTTTCGGGCTGCTTGTCGTCGGCGAACAGCGCATTTGTCCACTGGCACAATTCCAGTTCGTGGTTTGGTGATCGCGCATAGCGCTTGGCAAAATCCCAACTGGCATTCAACAACGGGTCGGAATCGCGAACCCGTTTTTTAAGTTTGCCGAACAGCAGGCCTTCACGTACGCCATAGATCGACGTCACCATGTCCTTGGGCTGGGTACGGGCCAGCAACCGTTCAAGAACCAATGCCGCCAGCGGCAGTGTTTCGGACCGGCTCTTGGACACCGCTTCAATACCCTTGAGCGTGTCCGGTGACAGTCTTGACACAAAATCAGCCAGTGACTGCGCCGTTGACCTATCCATCGTGTAGCCCTGAACAATGATCAGCGGATAATGGATTTGGGCCATGTGCAGGCGAGCAAGGTTACGC
>JABDRA010000544.1 GCA_013041995.1 Anderseniella sp.
GGCTCAGCACGGCGATGGCCAGCCAGGTAAGCGAGTCTGCCATGCTGAGCAGTTCGGCCTGCCAGCGCCGGTGGGTGTCCAGGGTGGCGGACGGTACCTCGGTGGCAAGGGTGGCGCGCAGCAATTCAAGATCAGGCGGCGATGACTTGTCGATGGTGACATTGATCAGGCGCGGTATCGGCAGATCATCAAGTATGCCTGCCTCGCCAAGCCAGGGTTCGAGCAGCTTGCGCGCTGCGGCAGGGCTTAAAACATCAATGTCGGCAATGCCGGTGGTGGCGCGCAGTATGTCGGCAGCCTTTTCGGCATCGCCGTCAACATCGACGCCATCTGCCGCTGAAATCTGTACCGTTACCTGACTGGCGATTTGTGACGTCCAGTTGTCGACGGCGGTGGCAGTCATCAACAGCGCGCCGATTGCCAGGACAGCGAGATAACACATTGCCGCCATTGCCGTCATCAATGTCATGTGGGGTGCGGTTGCTTCGGGAATGACCTTGGAGCGCCCGTTGCCCACCACTTCAAATTTTGCGCGGTCGCGGTCATCGAAACCGGATGCCGGGCGATCAGGCTTTTCCGCACTGGCGTTTTTGTTCATTGCCATGTTGTCTTGCCGTCTTCCAGCCGCACCACCGGCGCCTTGATGGTGTCCAGCAAATGGGTGTCGTGGGTTGCGATCAAAACCGTGGTGCCGAATTGATTGAGTTGCTGGAACAGACGCATCAGACGCAGTGCCAGAGCGGGGTCCACATTGCCGGTCGGCTCGTCTGCGAGCAGCAGCTCGGGACTTGAAATAACCGCTCGCGCGATGGCGGCGCGTTGTTTTTCACCACCGGACAACACCGCCGGATAGGCATTGGTGTGATGATCCAGGCCGACCCAGTCCAGCAGTTCAAGGACATTGTCGCGATAATCATTGAGCTTGTTGCCGCGAACCCGCAGCGGCAGCGCCACATTCTCGAACGTGGTCAGGTGATCCAGCAACCGGAACTCCTGAAACACCACGCCGATCCGCCGGCGCACATCCGGTACCTTGCCACGCCGCAGTCCGTTGGTGTTTTCCCCGAACAGGGAAATCATGCCCCGGGTCGGTTTGAGGGCCAGAAACAACATCCGCATAAGCGACGTCTTGCCGGCACCTGAGGCACCGGTCAGAAAATTGAATGACCCGGTTTCAAGTGTCAGGTTGAGATCTTTAAGGATCTCCGGCCCATTGCCATAACGCAAACCGACATTTTCAAATCGAATGATCGACAAGCGGGTTCCTCAGGTTCAGGCTGCAATTGTGACGTGTTTTATTACTGGACAGGCATTTACGCCGAATTAACCGTATTTCCGTTTAACTGTCGGTATCGAGAAGCAAGGTTTCTCTGGTCAGGCGAAAAACCCGGAAAACACCGGCGCCTTATACCAGAATGAGCCGAATCACCGGAACCGGACGTGACAGATGATAGTCTCCTGCCCTTCATGCGCAACCAAGTTTGAAATGCCAAATGAATCAGGCTCCGATACGACCGTGATGCGATGCGGCAGCTGCGGGCATGGCTGGATCGAGGCGCATGCAACCGATGTCAGCGATCTTGTACCGGTTCGCCCGCAGAACAGCAAACCTGACATCGACGATGATGACGCGGAAGACCGGATCATAGCCGAAGCACGCAAGATTGCCCGCGCTGCACAACTTGCAGAGCACAAGGCCAGGGCTGCGCGTCAGCGCCGCAGCGCGCAAATGAGGGGCTGGGGCGGGCTTGCTGCCGGAATATGCCTGGTGCTCGGTGCCGTGGTTGCCATGCCCGAGCGCATTGTGCAGGCAGCACCTGCCGCGGCAAAGCTATACTTGCTTGCCGGCAAGACAGTGAATGTCTACGGGCTGAATATCTCGTCGATCCAGCAGCAGTACATGATCGTCAACGGCCAGCCGGTACTGGCGCTGCGCGGGCGTATTGCGAATATCACCGCTGAGGACCGCCGTGTCCCCCCGCTGCGGTTCGTACTCAGAAATGCCAATGGCGAACAGCTTCATACCTGGACACTGAACAGTGTCGGCAAGGGTCCTATTGGCGCTGGGGTCGTGACATCGTTCGTAACCCGGCTTGCCGCACCGCCAGCGGGTGTGGAGAGTGTCGAGATTCGCTTTGCCAGACCGGGCGAAATCGGCTGAACTACCATTCAGAACAATTGAGCCTATCTTGTCTGTAGTCAGATGAGACAACTTCTGATTGCGGGATGAGCAGCCATGACCGGTATTACAATTGACGGCCACACAATCGAGATTGTGTTCAGTGAAGCTGAAATTGCTGCCCGGGTAGCTGAAATTGCCCACGCGGTTGCCGCGCGTGATCCTGAACGGCTGCTCGTGGTTCCTGTATTGAAGGGCAGCTTCATATTTGCAGCCGACCTGCTGCGCGCCATGCATGGAGCCGGACTGTCGCCGGAAGTCGACTTCATGATGCTGGCCAGCTATCGCGCGCAAACCTCGTCATCGGGGCAGGTTGAGGTGTTGCGGGATATCCAGACAGACGTGACGGAGCGCGATGTTCTTTTGATCGACGATATTCTTGAGTCAGGCAGAACGCTGGCTTTTGCCAAGGATCTGTTGGCGGCGCGTGGTGCTCGCAACGTGCTGACCGCTGTACTGCTTGACAAGCCGGGCCACCGGGCAGCGGAACTTGATGCCGATTTCACCGGGTTTGAATGCCCGGACAAATTTGTCGTCGGGTACGGCATGGACATGGCCCATGCGTTCCGTGAATTGCCGTTTGTCGGCTATGTCACAAATCCCAAGTGACGAATTGAAGACGCAGGGCGTGACGCTCATAGGGTGCGGGTCCTGGCAAAACAGAAAAAGGCAGCTTTTCCGAGGAGGACAAGCTGCCTTTTCCGTTTTGGGACCAGCAGGAGAGGGGCAACCTGCCGGGACCTTTTTCTTTCTGACCGGCCAGGGGAAACCGGTGAGAGATTTAAGAAACGCTGTCGCTTGAGGGGTCTGAGCTGTTCGCGTTTCTGTTGGTAATGACCGTAGAAGGAGGCGGCGCGAGCAGATGTGCATTTTATCACATCACAGTCAGGGTGTGCTGAGACCTGCGCAAATCGGGGGTAAGACGACAGGGTCGTGGCCGCAGCCGGTCGGGCCGGTTTTAGTACAGACCCTTGAGCAGACGATCGATATAATCGAGTTCCAGCTTTGGCCGGTCTGCTTCATTGGCGCGCGAACGCAGTGCATCGAGAATCCGTCTGGCCCGCTCCACTTCTGCTTCTTGCGGTACCATGTTGTCGCGCTGGCCGTATTCTTCGCCCTGTGAGGGAAGCGGACGGCCCAACGGGTCGCGCTGTTCGCCGCGGCCTTCGCCATGGCGGCCGACATTTCCCTCGTTGCCGGTGCCCTGCTGCATCAGTTGCTGCGCCATGTTGCGGGCACCTTCACGAAGCCCGCGCATGGCTTCGCCCTGGCTGCCGAGCGCTTCATCACGCTGGCCCTGGCCCAATTCGCCGGCGGCCTCGCCCATCTGCTGCTGGGCACGTCCCAGGCCATCAGGTGATTGCAGGCCCTGCTGCTGCATCTGCTGCATGAGGCGTTCAAGCATTTTACCGAGATCGCCCTGCTGCTGGGACAACTGGCCGTTGCCGGGTGTCTGTTGTTCTGACTGGCCACGCCCGCCCGGCTCCTGGCCCTGCTCGCCCTGCTGCTGGGCCTGGTTTTGATCGCCCGAGCGCTGCTGGCCGTTTTGCGGCATCTGGAAGGTCTGGTCCATCAGTTGCTGCTGGCGGCGCATCATTTCTGACAGCTGGTCGAGCATTTTCGCCATCGGCGATGTGCGCTGCGGATTGGCCTGGCGCTGGCCGGGCTGCAGGTTCTGCAGGATGTTTTCCAGTTCCGACAGCATTTGCTGAGCGGCGTCACGTGCGCCGGACCTGGCGAGATTCTCGATCATGTCCATCATGCGCTGCAAATCCTGCGAGCGGATTTCCTGCTCGGCGCGATTTTGCTGCTGCTGATTTTGCGCTTGCGGGTTATTGCGCCGGTTTTCCTGCATCTGCTGCTGCATGGCCTGCAGGTACTCGTTCATGGCCTCACGCAGTTGCTTCATCAGATCGGCGATTTTTTCTTCCGGTGCGCCTTCTGCAAGAGCCTTTTCAAGTTCCTTCTTGATTGCCTGCAGTTTCTTCAGTGAATCATGAAGATTGCCGCTTTCTATGCTCAACGCAATTTCCCAAAGAGTATCTGCAACCTGCTGCGATTCTTCGTGTGTGCGTGCCCGGTACAGTTTGGCTGCCGCGTGCCGGATACCCAGATAGACGCCCGATTTCTCCACCACGCCTTTCGGCCATACCAGAATGGCGGACAGGGCGCGCACGACATCACGATGATTGTCCGGCTGGAAAAAGATGTTCTTGCGCTGCTCGACCAGGGCCTGGGCGAGCGGCTTGGAAAACTGGCGTTCCGGCAGGGCAAGCTTCACAACATCGCTGCGGCCTGCCTGGCCTGCCTGGTCCATGCCTTCGATGACGATTTCAACCGGCAAGCCGGCCCACGGATGCGCTGTCAGATCCTGGAAGCTTTTACCCTCGGCCTGCCTCGGATTGACCTTGCGCATTGAAATGGCAAATTCCGGCGCCTGCGACAGGAAGGGGCTGTCAACATCGATCTTGTCGACGTCCAACCCGTCGCGGCGCAGTGCAACCCGACCGGACAGTGAGGTCACACCGTAATCATCCGTCACTTTCCATGGTAGCGAGAATGCACCGGACGGGGTGATTTGAATTTGCTCGGGCACAGTTACCACAGGAGGCAGGTCCGCGATTACGTTTACGGTCCACATGCCAAGCTCACGGCCTGCGCCGCTGACCGATACAATTGCCGATTTCTGGATTTTCTTACGCAGTTCCTGTGTCGCAGACGGTGTTGCGACGGTTTGGTCTGCTGCACCTGCTTTGGTACTTTCAGCTTCAAGTGTGTCGATGACGGACGGTGCCTCTGCGCTCGATGCGGGATCAGTCAGGGTAACCTTGAGATCGTCCGCGCCGTTCAGCCGAACCACCAGCTCAGAGCCTTGCGGAACCGAGATCACGGAGACTTCGCTGGTATCTGAAGCCGCCTTTACGCGGCGCGTCAGCAGCACCGGCGGTTTGGCGGTGTAAGATGGTGGATTGAGCCATGCATCCATTGCTATGGCATTGACAGGAGCCGGAGCCGTCACCGCAACGGCTTCGGCAATTTTCTCGCGCCATGTACCGGCGCTCAGGACGCCCGCTGCAATCAATGCAATCGCCAGGGTGTTGCGCAGGGCGTTCTGGTCGATGCGTGGCAACGGGGAGCGCGGCGCACCTGCTTTCAGGTCATTCAACTGTTTCGCCATACGGCGCCGGTGGGCCTGCCACAGCGCTTTTTGTTCGGGGCTGGCGGAGGTTTCATCGGCCAATGTGTCGGTCCAGCCGGACGCGGGCCGGTGCATCTTGCCTGATTTGCGTTCAATGCGGGCAAGGGCTGCTTCGTCAGATGGCCAGGACAGGCCGCCCAGGTTTTTCAACGAATACAAAAACCCGACACCGGCCGCGCCAAACATGGTCAATTTCAACCAGACAGGCACCAGATTCAGTACGCCGGACAGCACGCACAGCAGTACAATTCCGGCAACCATCATTGCAGTGAAAAGCCGTTCGAGCAGGCGCTCCCAGTAGATCGCTGTCTTGGCGAGCGACGTCTTGCGGGAAATTATTTGTGCCGGATCAAATTTCATTACCTGATCATTCTAGCATAACAAGGCGAAAGCAAGGGCCGTTATTGGCCAAATAACACAACAGTAAACGCAAAAGTGATCACTTCGGATTTATGACGGAGGCTATTGCTGCCATCCGGCAAGCCGGTCCATGCCGATCAATGCCTCATAGGTTTGCCGCGGACGGACAATAGCAAACCGCTCGCCATTGACCAGAACCTCTGGCACCAGCAACCTGGAATTGTAGGTTCCTGCCTGGACCGCGCCGTAGGCGCCGGCTGTCATGACCGCAATCAGATCGCCTGCCTTCACCGGTGGCATCTGACGGTTCTGGGCCAGATAATCACCGGATTCGCAGACCGGGCCGACCACATCAGCGATTGAAGTCGCAGCTGACCGGTCCGGCTCTGAAACCGTGAGGATATCGTGCCAGGCATCATACAGTGTCGGCCGTATCAGATCATTCATGGCAGCGTCCACGATGATGAACCTTTTGCCGTCCTGTTCTTTCACATAAATGACGCGGGTGACCAGAATACCGGCATTGCCGGCAATCATGCGGCCGGGTTCCATGATGAACCTGCAGTCAAGGTGGCCCAGGGTTTCACGTACAACAGCGGCATATTCATCCGGGTGCGGCGGCACATCATTGGTGCCGCGATAGGGAACGCCCAATCCGCCGCCGAAATCAATGTGGGTGATGGCATGCCCATCTTCGCGCAATTGCTGCACCAGTTCGCCGAGCAGGGTATACGCCTGGTGATAAGGCTCAAGGGTGGTGATCTGGGAACCGATGTGCACATCGACGCCACTGATCCGCAGGCCCGGCAGCAAAGCCGCCCGCGCATAGACTTCCCGCGCCCGGCTCATGGAAATGCCAAACTTGTTTTCTGACTTGCCGGTGGTGATTTTTGCGTGGGTTTTTGCGTCAACATCCGGGTTGACCCTGATTGAGATGGTTGCTGTTTCACCCAGACGGCGGGCAACTTCAGACAAAAGCTCCAACTCAGCTTCACTTTCAACATTGAAGCAGGCAATCCCCTCGCGCAGCGCAAAAGACATCTCTGCCGCGGTTTTGCCGACACCGGAGAACACAATCTTGCGGGCCGGTACGCCGGCGGCCCGGGCACGGCGCAATTCGCCTTCCGACACCACGTCCATGCCGGCACCGAGATCTGCAAGTGTCTTGATGACCGCCTGATTGGAATTTGCCTTCATGGCATAGCAGATGGTCAGATCAATATCGTGAAAAGCCGCTTTCAGGACTTCAAGATGCCGGGCGAGCGTTGCCGTCGAATAGCAGTAAAACGGTGTTTCCACGTCTTCAGCCAGTTCGGCAAGATCGATGTCTTCAGCGTGAAGGGTGCCGTTTCGATAGGTAAAGTGATGCATGGGATAACCGGTCAAACTGCTGGATCAGAAGGTGTCAGTGCAATGCTATGCGTTCATCCGAATGCACGTTGCCC
>JABDRA010000551.1 GCA_013041995.1 Anderseniella sp.
GCGCTGGTCGAGTTGGACGACATGTACAGCATGTTTTCAATGCCGTTGATCTCCTCCTCGATCGGTGCCGCCACGGTTTCAGCCACCGTCTCGGCATCTGCGCCGGAATAATTTGCCGTTACCACAATGGTCGGTGGTGCAATGGTGGGGTACTGGCCGACAGGCAGCTGGAAGTAGGAAATGGCACCCATCAGCACGATCAGAATCGAGATCACGCTGGCGAATATGGGCCGGTCGATGAAAAAGTGGGCAAAGCGCATATCGCTCTAGTCCTTGGCCGCAACAGGGGGAAGTTCCTGCACTTGCGGATCGATGGTCATGCCCGGACGAACCCTGGCAAGGCCGTTGACCACGATGGTTTCATCGCCCTTGAGGCCGGTGCGAACCACGCGGTAGCCGTCGATGCGCGGGCCGGGCCTGATGACGGTAGGAGTGAGCACATTTTTCTCGCCAACCACAAAGACAATGCGCCGGTTCTGATCTGTTCCCACGGCCTGATCCGGTACCAGCACGCCTTCATATTCGTTGGAGCCGGGAATCGAGATGCGCCCGAACAGGCCGGGCTGCAGGAACAGGTCGGTATTGGTCACGATCGCCCGTCCGCGCATGGTGCCGGTTGCGTTATCGATGCGATTGTTGACAAAGTCCAGATTGCCGGTGTGCTTTGGTTCGTCCTCGTCGGTGAGTTGTATCTTCACTTCATAGGGCGTCAACCGGCCCGATGGCCGGGTGCCGTTACGACCCAGTCTGGAGTAAGCGAGATAGGAGCGCTCATCAACGTCGAAGTAGAAATAGATCGGATCCAGCGACACGATTGAGGCCAGAACGGTGGAATTTGCCTGAACAAGGTTGCCGATGGATATCAGGTTGCGGCCGATGCGGCCTTTTACGGGCGAATAGATTTTCGTGTAGCCAAGGTTCAACTGGGCGGTGCGGAGCCGGGCCGTGGCACCGGCAAGCTCTGCCTGTGCGGCCAGGAATTCCTGGCGGCGCTGGTCCTGGACAGACGCGGCAATCGTGCCGGAGGTGCGGAGCTTTTGTCCGCGCTCAAACTCTTCCTTGGTCAGGTCAAGGCGGCTCTGGGCGACCTCAACACTGGACTGGGCATTTTCCAGCTCTGCCTGGAACTGCTTCTGGTCGATGGTGAACAGCAAATCGCCTGCCTCGACCAATTCACCGTCCTTGAAATGAATTTCCTGCAGGTAACCTGCAACACGGGCGCGAAGCTCGACATCTTCCTTTGCCTCAAACCTTCCTGTGAAAACATCAGTCTCGATAATCTTTTTGACGACCGGCTTGGCAACACTGATCTTGGGGGCAGGTGGTGGCGAATTCTCGGTCTTTGGTGCTTCGTCGCAAGCGCTCAGAAGCAATGCGCCGGCAAACAGTATAGCGGCAGGCAGGGATGATTTACCTGTTGGCATATTCCAATCCTTACGAAGTCAGACAAACCGGTTTTCGAAGGCATACCGAGTAGGGCCAAAGAAATACACAGTACGCAAACAAGTCAGTTGCGGATTACGGCGAGGCAAACTGCTGTGCACCCGAAATATGACGTTTTCGAGATATGTACAAGGAGCATCTAATCGGCGAGATGGTTGGGCAGCAATTTGGCGAACACTGCGACCAGGAAGGCAGTGCTGAGCCCGAAACCCAATACACCGGTGACTGATGCAAACGCGCCATAAAGGCGAATATTTTCAGCCAGAACAAGGTCGCCGTAACCCAGCGTCGTATAGGTGACGAGCGCGAAATACATTGCTGTACCGGGATCACTGAAGGCGCCGAATGCAATGAATGACAATGCCCACAGCCAGACCTGGACCGAATGGGAAAATACAATGAGGATGAGCGCTGCGCTCAGCAGCACTGCTGTAGACAATAGTGGCCCCGACGCCCACAGTTTCTTGTTGAGCCATTTCAACAGCCTTATGTCGACAATTAGGAAACCGACATGCAAAAACAGGCAAAGGCCCAGCAATACTGTTCCCCAGAGCATCTGACCCGACATGGTTATCCTCTTCTTATCAATAGCTTGGGAAGCTAAGCAGTAAAGTCTTGAGGTTTTCAACCCCCGACGAGACCGATCAGACCGGGGCTACGCCGGCAGACCTTTGCCTGAGGAGATAGACGATCAGCGACGTGGCAGCGGCGAACACCACGAAGTACAACAGTCCGGCTTCGATAAGTGCTGTACCACCCACCAGCAATGGCGGGCCGGACTGTTCGATCACGATCAGGCTGGTGTTGCCGGTGCCGGAAAACGCCAGCCCAAAGACCGAGACCTGAGTGAAATCCCAGGCGAAATGAAAGCCCACGCCAAACCAGATTGAATTGAAAAAATGCAGGGCGGCAATGTAGAAGCCCGCAATGACCATCAGGTTGACCAATGCAATGATGCCGAATTGGTTATACTGGGCATGCAGAAGCGCATAGATAACGGCGTTTGCAACAACCAGAACGGGCAACGGAACCGACCCTTCTCCCGATGCATATCCATAAGCGCGATAGCGCACCTCCTCGGCAAACCCGATGCTGGCAAACTGTACCAGGCTGGTAAACGCAGATAACAGAAAAAGGGAGTTGAATGGATCAGATACAGACTTCACCTCGATCCAGCCAAGAGCCAACTGAAACAGGAATATAACCGCCAGGACATTGGCAGAGACGATACATCCCGATAGCAGCATCACAGGCATGCGCGCATTGATATCCATGCGAAGTTCGCTCGGATCACGCTGGTCCAGATAGCGAAAACACAGGCGTACGAAATAGTAGGTCAGCACCATGGCGACGATAGAGCTGACGATGATGGCCGCTATCAGCCATCCCTGCATCTGCCTCAGTGCATCCGGGTCACCGGTCGGGAAAAACCATAACAATGATGCCGCCGACAGCGGGCCAATCAGGAGGGTACCGGCCGAGCAGATCGCAACACGCAACAACCAGGCGTACCAGACCCGCCTTGCCATAAACTGTGCCACCTGATGCAGCATGTCGATGTGGTACTCCGCGTTTTGAAGAATTTGCGTATCTGTGCAACAGGGCAAAGTTGAGGCCGAACTTGCCACGCCTGGTGGTGTTGCACTCTCGGCAAACTGAAAAAGCCCCGGATTTCTCCGGGGCTTTCATGCTGAGCGCTGGACGGTTTTTGAACCAGCCGGGTAAGCGGGGTTTGATGGCGGCCAAAGACGGCACCGGCGATCAGCATACAAGGCCGTGACACATCCGAAGGGGCGTTGTTCAGCATCACGGTCGAGTGTGAACGGCTCAGTTGTGTTTGCGGCGATAGATGCGACGGCTTTGACGGTTCAGGGTACGATGCATACGCACTCGTTCGCGGCGCGTAACGACACCGTCACTCTTGAAGCGGCGCTCCTGATTGCGGATGCGGGCCTGGCCGCGGACCAGTTGTCCGGTCTCACGAAATGTCAGCGAGCCGTTTTGTACGCCATTGAAAATTCGTTCCGACTGATTGTGCTGGCGTCAGTCCGCGCCGGGGGTGGATTGGGCTTTGGCAGTACCGGCACCGAACGAAATGGTCAGGGCTGAAACAGCAGCGATCAGAAGTGACTTGTACATTTTCTTCTCCATCTGGCTTTTATGTTCTGCAGAGCCGATACTTTTTGCTCTGATGCCCAAACCATAGCCAAGGTCTGCTGAGAGCCCGCTGACAGGAAATGTCAGTGTTTTGTCAGTTTTAAAATGGTACCTCACGTCAAATGAATGAGTATCTGCATGTGCCGGACAAACGACCCGAATTGTCGCGCCGGGCCTTCCTGATGGCCTGTGCGGCGATGATTTGTTGTGTTCTGCCGGTTGATCCTGCCGCAGCCCAGGGACTGCCACCGTGGCAACGCCGCCGGCGTGAGCGGCGCCGTGAACGCCGACGCCGCAGATGGCGCAGGCGGGAGCGCAGGCAATTGCGTGATGCGATTGAAAGCGGCGAAGTCAGGCCGCTGCACGAGCTGATGCGGAAATTCAAGAGACAGGTTGATGGTGAAGTGCTTGATGTGAGGTATCGCGAGCGCGGACCAAACCGGGTCTATATATTCATCGTCCTGCTGCCGAACGGACGTGTCACTCGATATGTCATGGATGCCAGAAACGAGAGGATTTTCACTCTGGACGAGGCATTCGATCACTATGGCTTCAGGCAGCGGGATTAGCTATGCGTGCTGTCACAAGGGGAAATTCAGGCTTTGCATATTCTGGTTGTTGAAGATGAGCCGAAACTGTCGCGCGATGTGTGCCGCGTTCTGTCAGGCGCAGGCTTTGTGCCGGAAGTTGCCGAAGATGGTGAAGACGCCTGGTTTCTCGGCAGCACCGAGGACTATGCCGCAATTGTGCTTGATCTTGGTTTGCCCAAGATTGACGGCATAAGTGTGCTGCAGCGCTGGCGTGAGGCAGACGTGACTATTCCGGTGCTCATTCTGACGGCACGGTCGGGCTGGCGCGAACGGGTGACCGGTATAGATGCAGGGGCCGATGATTACCTTACCAAGCCGTTTCAGATGGAGGAACTTGTTGCCCGCCTGCATGCTATCGTTCGCCGCACCGCCGGCAAGGCCTCGTCATCGATTAGCATTGGATCCCTGACCCTTGATGCGCGGTTGATGCGCGTGTCGGTAGACGGAGCCCGGGTGAGTTTGACACCGCTGGAATACCGCGCATTGACCTACCTCATCTATAATGCCGGCCGCGTTGTCGCGCCGCATGAACTCACCGAGCACGTCTATGGCATTGGCCAGGAACGCGGTAACAACAATCTCGAGGTATTGATCGGCCGTCTCAGGCGCAAGATCGGTCCTTCGGTTATCGGAAACCGCCGTGGGTATGGCTACATTATAGGCGATGAGGCGGAATGATCTGGCGTTCGCTGAAATTCAGGCTTTTTGCGGCCGCTGCAATCTGCATCATCGGTGCACTGGTCCTGTACTGGAGCGTGTTGACGCAGATCTTCGAGCAACACGTATCCGAGCGATTGTACAAGGAACTCGAAGCCCATCTGAACCAGCTGACCACCCGGCTTGAAGCATCGGACAAGGGTGAGATCACGGTCTCCGATACGCTCGACAATCCGCGCTTTGAACGTCCGTTCGGGGGGCTGTACTGGCAAGTGACAACGACCAGCGGCGAGGTGATTTCATCACGCTCACTGTGGGACCAGACAATCACCGCACCTGCGGTGCAAAACGGAACTGGTGAGATTTCCCGGCATCGCGATGTCAAATCCAACACCGGAACCTTGTTGCTGGTGGGACGAACCGTGGTCATCAAGGCTGGCGAGAAGGATCAGCAGGTTCGGCTGATCGTGGCCATGGACCAGAATGAACTCACAACAGCAAGGGCATCGTTTGCGTCTGACGTGTCGGTTCTGGTTGCCCTCCTGGCACTGTTTCTGTTTGCTGCAATGGCCGTTCAGACCCTGATCGGCTTGCGGCCGTTGAGTACTCTGCGGCAGCGTCTCAACGCTCTTTCAAGCAACCGGCAGGCTGTGCTGGAAGGGCAGTTTCCCAGCGAGGTGGAACCTCTTGTGGCAGAACTGAACGGTTTGCTGAACGAGAGAACGGAAATGGTCGATCGGGCGCGGGCCAGTGCCTCGGATCTGGCGCATGGCCTTAAAACACCGCTTGCCATCCTGTCTGCCGAGGGGCGAGCGATTGGCGAAGCCGGGCATGATGGTATTGCCCGCGAAATCAACCTTCAGATTGGTGTGATGAACCGGCAGATCGAACGGCAGCTGGCCAGGGCCAGGGCGCGTGGGCAGCAGCGTCTTGTAGGTCAGGGAACCGAACTCAAGCCTGCAATCAGCAAACTCGTCCGGGCGTTCCGTCAACTGCCGCGCGGCAGGGAAATAACCTGGAACGAAGATATTGCAGCCGGATTGTGCGCAGATATCGACCTGATGGACCTTGAGGAGATTGCAGGCAATATCCTGGACAATGCCCGCAAGTGGGCTGATGACGAAGTGAGGGTCAGTGCGCGGGCGTGCGGCAGGGACGAAGTGGTTATCGTAGTTGAAGATAACGGCCCTGGTGTGCCGCAGCAGCAAACACTCGCCATATCACAACGCGGCAGCCGGATGGACGAAGACGTGCCAGGTTCAGGTCTGGGCCTGGCCATCACGCAGGATATTCTGGAGATCTATAATGGTCGCATGGCAATAGAGAACCTTGCGCCGCACGGGCTGAAGATCGAGGTTATTCTGCCTGCATCAGGCGAAGCAGGCGGTCTGGATACCAAAGCCGGTTCGGCGTAATTGGGCAAATGGCGAGAGAAATGAGCAAGTTCGACTGGCACACAGACACCATCATCCGGTCCACTCCGGTCACGGCGAGTTACAGAAACTCCCAGAACGTTCGCCGGTTTCTGAAATCCCAGTGCGGTGCGGGCTTCAAGTTCGACCGTCCCTTCATGCAGTGGATCAAGGATGGGACAGACAAGACAATGGGCGACGTGGCCGACGAGTGGATTAAACGGAACATGTGACTAGATGGCCAGGTCAAGGTCGATACCCAGTTGAATATTCTACCATAGCGGGTAATCTTGTACCGGGGAGCAACCTGTTTTTGATATGACAAAGAGCGGAAGGTGGCATGACCTTTGTTCAACTCATCATGACCGGCATTTTTCTCGGAATGGCCTATTTCCTGTTGCGGGTGTTTGCTGACTTCGGGAGCCAGGACACTGCTGCTCAGTTTGGCATTTTTGCCATACTGCTGGTGGCAATCGTTGTTTTTGTCCGCAAAATGTTTCCTGGGTAGGCTGCGGGTCCTGACCCTAATCCTGGTCCAGATGCTTTTTGATTGCCGCGATCAATTCTTCGGTTCTGGTGATCTCACCACCAATTGCGTGTTCAAAATCGACCTTCTCTGTGGCAATTGCAGCGGTCAGCCTGACCTCCAGATCGATGCCAAAGAACAGAACTGTGCCCAGGAGCGCTGAAGATTCCGGCGCGCGCGACCGCAATCTGGCAAGCGCACTCAAAGCTGTCTGAACGCTGGCAATCGCTGTTTGCTGGTCTTGCTCATGAATTTGCAAGGCGCGAGCCAAAGCATCTTTCACCAAGCCGGCGTTGTCATAGGCAAACTGCCAGAGTGTATCTTTTGATTGGGGTAAGATGTGCCTGATTCCTTTTTCCGTCCGTCTGACACGCTAATGCTGAACTTACAAATCTCCAATCTGGTAATTGCAATTCATCCCAAACTGTTTGACCAGACTGTTTGACCAGACTGCTAGCCATGCGCGGTGAAACAGAAAAAATTTATCCGGTCTGAACATGCCGCCTTTCCAAGTCTGATTGATTTCGCATCAAACAGAAACCCTGACAAAGCCTAAACTGATTCGCACAAGGATGGTCTTATACCAAAGAAATATAAACCCCGGCACCTGGCCGGGGTTTTGAGCTGGACGTCAATATCCGGTCCTGGTCTGACAGCTATGTTACAGGCTGTTGGATCATGAACTGGGCGATACCAGCTTCCTCAATTTCGCAATGGCCGTTTGCGTATTTTCACGAAACGCAATTGTGCTTTTGAAATTACCTTTCGCATCAACCAGAAAAACCGATGCCGTGTGGTCCATGGTGTAGTCGCCACTTTCCAGCGGGATTTTCTTCCAGTACACATGCCAGGATTTCGCCAGGTTGGCGATATCGTCCGGTTTGCCGGTGATCCCGACAATGCGATCGCTGAAATTGGACACGTAGCTCTTCATGATTTCCGGCGTGTCGCGTTCCGGATCCACGGTTATGAAGAATGCCTTGATCGGCCTGCCGTCCGGCCCAAGCGTTTTGAGCCAGGAAGCCATTTCATAAAGCGTTGTCGGACACACTTCCGGGCAATGGGTAAACCCGAAAAACACCGCGGTGGGTGATCCTTCGAAGGCTTTCTCGGTTACGGGATTTCCATTGTGATCAATCAGGTTGAATGGCTGGCCGATACCGGTCGACTGGATTACCCGTTGAGTGAATTGTTGCGGTGCATCCGTTGTAGCAAGCCAGACAACCCCGCCGGCGAGAATAAGGGCGGCCGACGCCGCCCAGATTCCCAGTCTCCTGCGTAGAGCAGACATCAATTGCTGCTCCCGTGTTTGGAGTGATTCATGCCGTGAGATTTCAGATCCTTGCGGCTTTTCACGCCAAATTCAACTTCCACGCTTCCGGCATTCTTGAACGTCAGGGTAGCCTTACGATTCTCACCTTCTTTCAGAGGCTCGGTCAGTTTCATGAACATGACGTGGTAACCGCCGGGTTGCAGCATCACTTCGCCGCCTGCGGGAATTTCCAAACCATCAGCGAGCTCGCGCATTTTCATCACGTCGCCCTGCATTTTCATTTCATGAATTTGAACGTCACCGGCAAATGCCGCCTGGCCACCGACCAGGAAATCGGATGCGCTGCCATTGTTTTTTATTACCATATAGCCGCCGGCAACGGGCGCTTTCGGCACGGTTGCACCGGCTCGGACATTGGTGATGACCAGATCACCGACAGTGTAGCTCGATTGATTCATCGACGCATGGCCTGTGCCGTGACCGGATGATGCCGCCAGGATCACGATGTCTGGCGCGGCAGGCTCTGATTGTGCGTCCCACTCATGGGAGACGTCAAAAACAGCCTTGCTGTAGCCGTTAGCCGGTGCTTGTGGCGTTTCGAGTGTAGCGTGCGCGCCGGTTGCGGCGATGAGGTTGGCAAACAGTGCCAGGGACAGAAGTTTTACGTGCATTGTCGTCTCCATTGCCGTGCGCGGATGAACCTGCTGCAGCGGTCAAGTGTATTGATGTCCATTTGGGGAAGTTGAAATGCGCGGCTGATCTCCGCATCAAGGCGTGAGGGTTCCGGCAGTGCCGGTTGTTTGCCTGGCGAAGTTGCAGCCTAGGCGAGCGGCGGCCCGCGTGTCGGCGTGCCGGCGAAGTGAGTCGGAAAATCAGTCAGATCGTGAACTGCGCGGAACTGAACATCTGCCGTGGTACATGGCGATGCAGAGACGTCGTGTGAGGTCGGCAGGACTGCCGCACTGACAAGCCTGCAAAATCCGCAATCACTGAAGAAAACGGCATTGCCACCACCGTCGCCAGTGCCGGCCGGAGTATGGCAGATGACCGGCAGCGTGCCATCGGGCAGGGCATAGGCGGAAAGGTCAACATCCGGTTGCGGCGATACCGCCGGAACTCTATGTGCGAAACCGACGAAAAGCAGAGCGATGACACATAGCAATCGTGTCACTGTGTTGATCGTTTTGTGGTTGCTGCGCAGTTGCATGCTTTCCTATCCTTGCTTCCAGCTATCATGCAGTGTGCGGAATGGCGATTTGACATGATGGCGCAGTGGACGGGGCAAGCATGCGAAAGCCACTCATTTTCAGGCTCCATGGCCTGCCGCTCGATACAGACTGCACAGGCATGACTTGTACAATGTGGGAATAGCCACATACCAGTTTTCCGCTGCCGCTTACGCTCAAGGCCCGGACCAATAGCTGATGTGGCCGATGCGCACGCAGTCCCGCATTGTAATGGTGCGGCCAGGCGCTGCCGCTGCAGATCAGCGCCGGACGTGCCTCAAAACCATTGATAGCTTGAAGTGATTGGCACCCTGCTTGCTTGTTCCCAGGTGAATCGCGTGAAGGGAGTTGAAATGCCAGGTCATATGTCTCAGTTCGAAACAGGTTATCGGCCAGTCCAGGCCCGATGGTCACTGGCATTGGCGTTATCGCTGCTGGTTCTGCCATTTCTTGCAGTTGATGTGCTGGCTCACAATGTCACCGAGGGTGACAAGGGCTACATTCAGGAAATCGTAGGCCCGCACCTGGTGCCTTTCCTGTATCTGGGTGCCAAGCACATGGTGACCGGATATGATCATCTGTTGTTCCTGCTGGGCGTCATATTCTTTCTCTATCGCCTCAAGCACGTGGCGGTCTATGTCAGCCTGTTCGCGCTCGGGCACTCCCTGACAATGATCTCCGGGGTCTATTTCGGCTGGCAGGTCAATGCTTACCTGATCGATGCGATCATCGGTCTGTCGGTCGTCTACAAGGCGCTGGACAATCTTGGCGCATACCAGCGCTGGTTTGGCTTCCAGCCCAATACAAAGCTGGCTACCTTGATATTCGGTCTGTTTCACGGGCTCGGGCTTGCCACCAAGATTCTCGACTATGACATAGCGCCCTACGGCCTGTTGCCAAACCTGTTGGCCTTCAATGTCGGGGTCGAACTCGGGCAGATATCGGCGCTGGCGGTCATGCTCATCATCATGGGCTTTTGGCGGCGCACCACCACATTCACCAAACATGCATACACGGCAAACGTTGTGATCATGACAGCCGGCTTCATGCTCGTCGGATACCAGCTGACCGGATACGCCGTCACATAAACCCATCGGAGGTACACCCATGTACAATTCACCAGTTCCACCAAAAACAGAATTGCCATCGTCTGCTCAACTCCTGAAATCCACACTTGTTGCCGCCGGCGTGGCAGCCACCTTGCTCGTGACCGTTGTTCTGCCGTCCGAGTACAACATCGACCCGACCGGTGTCGGCAGGGTGCTGGGACTGAAGCAAATGGGCGAGATCAAGTCGCAACTGGCTGAGGAAGCCGAGGCGGACCGGCGGCGCGATCAGAAGAAACCAGTCCTGTTGAACAAGCCGTCAAATGGCCAGCAATCAGGCTCTATCGGCCAGTTTTTCGCAAGCCTGTTCATATCCCCGGCCTACGCACACGACGGTAAGGACCAGTATGATCCGCAATCCGGCGAGACGGCTGTCAAGCTGGCACCAGGCGAAGGCCTGGAGGTGAAGCTTGAAATGCACAAGGGTGATATTGTGGAGTTCAACTGGACAGCCAATGGCGCCGTGGTCAACTTCAATCACCATGGTGAGGCTGAAGGCGAGTCGGTGGTGTATGAAAAAGGCCGCGCGGTGGCGGAGAAAAAGGGCCAGTTCGAGGCCCTGTTCGATGGTGAACATGGCTGGTGGTGGCGCAACAGGACCGGCGAAGCCGTTACCATAACCCTGCGCACCAACGGCAGATACGGAGATATCAAGGAGTACAGGTAGGCGGAAGCACCGCGATATTCGATTGGCGCCTTTCCGGTGGCAAGGTGCCTAGTGACGAAGCAATTGCTGTCCTTTTCAAAGATGGAGACCTCCATGAGCCGAAACTTCCTTTCCCGTGACGGTCTTGGCGTTTTCCCGCGAACCTGTATCGCTGTCGCGGCAGCGAGCCTGATATGGCTGCCATCTGCGACATTCGCCCAGGAACGTGCGGGTGTGTCCGTCGCTCAAATTGCGGGTCCCAACATCCAGCACCAATTACAGCATGTGCTGAACCATGCGGTTTCTCATTCAAAACCCAATCCGGGCGCTGCGCTGCTCGCGATATCGACGCTGAAAGTAAGGGATGAAGGTGATCAACCAGTCACGTTACTGGTTGTCGGCACACACAGCCAATCGGACAATGCGGCGGTGTTCCGGAATACACCCTTCGGCATTGCCAGCATAACCAAGATAATGGTGGCAGCCCTTACCTTCATTTATTCGGAACGAGGTCTTCTCGACCTTGACGCTCCTGTGCTCAGCCTCGCCGGCGACAATGACTGGCTTCTGCAACACGTAAGCAATGAGAAGTTTCGGGGCAACCTGGAGACTTTAACCCTGCGTGATCTGCTTGCGCATCGTTCCGGCCTGCCTGATTACTGGGATGGAGAAGCATTCCTTGCCAAATGGCGGGAGGCTAAAGACAAGAAGTGGAACCCGGGCGAGCTTATTGACTGGGCCGGCCGGCAAGCTCCGGATTGCGCACCCAGGTCGTGCTTCAATTATGCCGACACGAACTATGTGATCGTTGGTCTGGCACTTGAGCGGCTTACCGGGCGAAAATTACATGAGCAGCTACGCAAGGAGATCTTCAAGCCGCTGCAAATGCGTTGCAGCTGGATGTTTTTCGAAGAACCGGCCCCTCAAGGTTGTGCTGAACCGACGCACTCCTACGAGGGCGATCTGGATGTGACCGACAACAGAATGCAGAGTGCGGACTGGTCGGGGGGTGGCGTTTACAGCACACTTGAAGATCAGCTGAAACTGCTTCGCGGCATTTTCGATGGCGAGTTGATTTCCCGGGAAAGTCTTGCGGACATGCAGCGCTGGGGTGAGAGCGACCTTGGTGAGGAAATCGTGTATGGGCTGGGCCTTTACAAAGCCAAAGCGGGCCCAGGCATGACGCTCATCGGGCACACCGGCATACACAATGCTTTCTCGTTCTTGTGGGTCGAGCAAAATGTTCTCATTACCGGCAGCCTCAATCAGTCAAATAATCAGGGGCTGAAGCAACTTGTTTTCCCTGTCGTCAGGGTGCTTCGCGATGGCGGTGGATACGTCGAACACTCGCATTAACACAGATCCGGGCAGGCATGTTCTCCAAGGTGGCTCAGACCTATTTCTGAGCCACTTTGTTTTCCGAGGCATTGCTGGCCAACTCGTTCAACGCCTGTTGGCAACTGGCAAAGCGCTGTTCGGCGGCACTGAGTTCCGAGCCAAGAGATTCCAGGCGCTCGCTGAGCGTTTCCAGAAGAAGATCGTTATAGTCTATGTCGCGTCCTCCGGCCGCCGCAGTCTGTATCAGGCTCGCAATATCCTTGACTTCCATGCCCAGGGACCGCAGCTGTTTCGATAACCGCAGTGAACAAATGTCTTTGTAGCTGAACAATCGAAACCGACCGCTTCTGTGCGGTGTAACGATGCCTGACTGCTCGTAGAATCGAATGGTTCTGGGCGTCATATCCAGATTCTTCGACACCTCTCCGATTGTCATCAGAGACTTGCTGTTAACGCCGTTGACTTGTGAAAGTTCATTCAGCAAGTTTGCAATTTTGGTCGTCGCAATTGGAATTGTCATCTCATATACCCCCGTTGTTGCCCCGTGCGCCGGCTAAATGGTGCGCGTGACTGGCAAGACGCCAACCCGGGCAACCACCAAGCTGGCCAGTTTCACCTATCGTTTGAACTCATCGCCTCACGCATTTCGATCCATTGTGTTGTCTGGTTGAAGTCCCACGGTTTTCCCGGTGCCGTGGGAATGTCAGCGTCAGATTGCAGCCAGTCGACCAATTCCAGGGCGTCCGTCTGTTTCACATCCACATATTTGACCTTGGCCATTTCTATCAGCCGCTCGATGCGGTTTGCGTTCATGATCTGCATGTTCGAAAACACGGCACGAAGACTGAGTTCGGCGTAAAACATTCTGTCTGCAACAGCCTTGGCATTTTTCCACTCTGTCGTGGAAAGCAGATTTTCCTTGAACATTGAATTGAGCGTGGCAATCACATTTACCCGGGGCTCGGACAATGCCAGGTAGTTGACTTCGGCCGGGGCATGGACCAGTGCCACATCGGAGTCATCGACCAGCGCGCCTGAGATATAATCATTGGCGATCGTGCCGATCGGGATCATGCCAAACGGCTCGCACTCCGCCGCCCGCAATGCACCGAGGCTGGCAGCGCCTGCAACTTTCACACCTTGCGAAAGGGCAAAAATGATCTCCTTGTGCCAGACAGACCTGGTTTGTTCGAAGTACCCGTCGACAATTCCAATTCTGGTCGCGCCATCATGAACTGCCTGTGCAACATCACCCCATGCGGCCGGACCGCGTACATCAATCGCCGGACAGCGCTTGCTTATGGTCTGAAGCTGACTGGAAAGGGTTGGGCCGGTAAACAGGATTCTCATGCGGCTGCCGCCTTCAGGTTTCGCAACCCTCTTGGTGTGACCTGCACGCGTTCACCCTGAAGAGGTACCTGCAACTCGGTGGCAATGACGCGTACGGCACTGATGCCGAATTGTTGAGCAGGCAATTCCACCGCGAAAAGCTGGTCAACACCGACCCTGGCCAGTGTTGCCGCCACATCGGTGACGCTTAAGTCGATATCGGGCGTGCCGTTGCCGGATCGACGGGTGGCAGTTCGTGCCACTTTCGGGAGAGATGGCTGGTTGGCGTTGTCGGCTGCCGGTAATCTGATCGCATCGGCCGGCTCATAGTGGCTTGAGGAAAAGTCGTCACGTGCACCGGCCACGAGCGCGAGCCGGGCCTGGGCAGCTTCGGTTACGGCTTTCACGATGGCGTGCCCGAACGAGGGATGGCATCCACACCCGCCGCAAGTTGCTGACGTGGCCGCAGCACTTTGCCGGCTTGTCGCGCCCAGAATGGCCATGACGCAGGGTATTCCCGTATCAGTGCGCATTTCGTAGACACGCAGAGAGCTGTTGGAAGCCGATATGGCCTCCAGGATAACCGGCAGACGCGGATCTTCGTCACCCGTAACGGTCAACTGCGACCGCCTGATTTCATCGTCACCGGCAAACTGCCAGGAGGCAAGCGCATCACGTTCAATGAGTTCGCAGATACCGTGAAATACTGCTTCGCCTCGACTGTTGCCGGACGCAAGGCCGTCTGATGTCACGTAGAATGAATTATTGAAGTTCGGTGGACTCAGTCTGTGATCAAGGCCGACGAGACTCCACGGAACCAGGAACCGCTCACCTGATATCATGTTGAGTGCTTCAATCCAGGAAATCTTGTCATCCTCATTCAACCGATGAGGGTGGCAGCGGGCAATTCGATCAAGGTCCACCACCTGGAAACCCCTGTTGCGGGCCTCACGAGCGGACAGTTTGACAAGGTCTTTCGGTGTTACTTCTGCTATGGCGGTTTCCGCAGCCTCCATGGCCGCTGACACCAGAGCAGAGTCGAGATCGGCACCTTTGCCAAGACTCACAGACAAGCTTAAGGAGTTTGGGCGTGTCGCAAATGCTATCGGCAAACCGAGATTGTCCAGGCCGGTCAACTCGCCCAGCCTGGTGATGCCCAAAGCAGAAAAATGAGGACGTAACCTGGACAACGTAAGACGTGAACCGCAAATGCGATCGTTCGTTGGATAAGATGTCCGTGTTTCCTGCTTTGGGACCATCAGGGGCCTGCTCCCATCCAGTTTGGAAAGACCTTGGTTGTTGATGCAGATATCTCAGTCAATCTGAAAATCTGCGGACTAGTTGCCTGTGAACTAGTTACCTGCGCACGACACCTGGCCAGGCTCGGAGCGCATGGTGAAAACGATTGACGACATCACGCCATTGT
>JABDRA010000556.1 GCA_013041995.1 Anderseniella sp.
ATCAACACCCAGAGCCAGGGATGCGGCGCACAGGGCCTCCGCAACCTCATCAGTCAACACGACATCTCGCAACCGCTGTCGCGCTTTAACGATATCAGCCGGTGACAGCGCCGGGTCAGCCAGGTCGGCTGATCGAAGTCCGTCCAGATTGATCGTGAATGCCATGCGTTCCCGCAGGACACCAGGCAGCGACGGTTCGTCCTCCAGCGCTTCGTCCAGCGCCACCAGCAAAAACCGGGTTGACGACCGCAACTGCAGGCCGTCGCGTTCTGCAATCAGCTGGCCGGTTTCCAGCACGGCACCAATCTGTGCTGCCATGGAAGAAGACAGCCGCTCGGCCATCGAGGCAATTACAATGCCACCATTGGATCTGGACAGCAGCCCCGCCTCGGACACCGGATGACCGGACCTCAAGGTCGCGACAAGGTCGAGTCCGCCAAATACCCGCTGTGGCGCAGCATCGACCGGCAACCGGGTTATGCAGGTATCATCACCGGCCAGCCGCTTCATCAAGTCCAGCCAGCGTTGGCGCACCGGACCCGCCTGCGCCCGCACAACAATACCACCGCATATTTTGGGTGAGATCAAAGCCAGCGAAAGCGCCAAGCACGCCTCATTCCAATTGCCGGTTGAAGCTGATGGCGCCTCGTCCATTATGCCCCCAGTACCTCGGACACGGCACGTTCGACCCGCACGCCTGAGTCGGTTTCATCCAGCGGGTCACGCCGCAACCTGTGCCGAAGTGACGGACCAGCGGCTTCTCTCAGGTGTTTCTCCGATACGTCGGGTTTGCCATCCAGCGCTGCAAATGCGCGCGCTGTCCGCATCAGGGTCAGCTCACCGCGCAAACCATCAGTGCCAAGGGCCATACACATCAGTGCTGCCTTTTCCAGCATCCCGTCGCTGACCCTCACATCGCCGACGATCTTTCGGGCGCGCGAGATCTTGTTGCGGATCGTCTTGTCCTTCTTCGCCCACTCATGGGCAAAAGCAGCCGGATCGCGGTCGTATGCCTCACGCCGGCGGACAATCTCGATGCGCTGCTTGACGTCATCCGGTGTTGTAATATCCACAGACAGTCCAAACCGGTCCAGAAGCTGCGGACGCAGTTCACCCTCCTCCGGATTGCCGCTGCCGATCAGGACAAAGCGCGCAGGATGGCGGACACTCAGGCCTTCGCGCTCAATGACGTTTTCACCGGAGGCTGCTACGTCAAGCAGCAGATCAACCAGATGGTCGTCCAGCAGGTTGACTTCATCAATATACAGGAAGCCGCGGTTGGCGCGGGCCAGCAGTCCGACCTCCAGCACCTTCTCGCCACGCGTCAGTGCGCTTTCCAGATCGAGCGCGCCTACAACGCGGTCCTCCGTGGCACCGAGCGGCAGGTCCACTACCGGGACCGATATCCTTCTGGCCTTGCGTGTCTCAGGGTTCACCTTGCAGTCGTCACAGAAACTGCTGCCGTCCGGGTCGCAATTGTACTTGCAATTCGTCACGGCCCTGATTTGCGGCAAAAGTCCGGCCAGGGCGCGAACCGAAGTTGACTTACCGGTGCCGCGATCTCCCAGTATCAGAATTCCGCCGATGGCAGGTTCAACCGCAACTGCAATGAGCGCACGGCGAACGTCATTCTGGCCAACGATTGCTGAGAATGGAAACACTGGGACGGAAGTCGACATGGTCATTGTCCGATCTGCAACCCGACCGCTGAAGTGCCAGCCTGCGCTTTCTCATAACATTACAGCAGGCCTATCGGACTTCAACTCGACAAGCATAACGCTCACTCGTCAACAGCCAATGACACAGCCACACACAGGTTGCGGCCACGCCAACGCCACCCTAACTGGAAGAACCACTATAGTCCTTGGCTTTCAGGTGGGCACGGACCTCTTCCAGCAGGAATGCTGTGTCGGCTATCTCATCCAGCAAGGCACGATTGACGAGTTCGGCAATCGCCACTTCGATTGACGTTTTCATATTGGCAGCTCGCCAGGCTTCAACCGCAACCAGTTGCTCCGGTTGCAGCATCACTTCCACCACCTTCGCAGTTTTATATACACTCGAAGTCGATAGATCCTGGCTTGGCTGGCTGGACAAATTGAAAACCCTTACTCGGGCAGAGATAGCCTCAGCTTTTGCTGTTAGACATACTGCCTCATCTCCCTGAGTGGCCTAGAGTATTCGATGGCTATCTGAATTCCATGACGGAAAACTCCGTACGTATTAAATACGCATACTGATCTTCCAGGCAACTTCTATTTTCAGTTGAAAAGCCGGATCAGATCAGCCAGGCCGCGCGCTTCCATCTTCTCGCGAATACGGGCGCGATGAACCTCGACTGTGCGCTGGCTGATGCCGAGGTCGTCAGCAATCTGCTTGTTGATTTTGCCTTGTACCAGATGATCCAGAACCTCTCGCTCCCGGCTGGTAAGGCGCGCCAGACGCCGCTTCACCTCGGCTTGCGGAATACGTGCCAACGGCTTGTTGCCCAGACGTTCCGCCGCCGATTTGATTGCAGCCAGCAAGACCTGTGCGTCCGGTGGTTTTTCAACAAAATCAATCGCACCGTTCTTCATGGCCTGAACAGCCGCCGGAACATCACCGTGACCAGTCAGCACCACGACTGGTATCGCAACACCCTGACTGTTGAGTAACTCCTGCAACTGCAGACCGCTTATGCCCGGCATCTTGATATCAAGAAGCAAACAGGCAGGCATATCAGGATCGAAACCCTCCAGAAAATCTTCCGCGGAGGCGAACGGATATGGGTTATAGCCATGCGCAGAAATCAGCGCGCACAGTGAGCGGCGAACCGAGGAATTATCTTCAACGACGTAGATCCGAAAGTCCTTGTCCGTCAACATTGTCGCGCTACGCCCCTATCTGGCCGGCAAGGAGAACCTGATATCCGCGCCGCCGGTTCCCGGTTCAAGCCATATCCTTCCATCATGCGCTTCCACAATGGAACGACACAGTGACAAGCCTATACCCATTCCGCTGGTTGTTGAACTATGGAATGGCTCGAACAACATTTCAGATGCATCGGCCGCTACACCCGGACCAGTGTCAGCAATCGACACCACTATATTATTGGCCTCGCGCAAACTGGTGAGGGTAATAGTGCCTTGTCGCCCCTTCATCGCCTCTACCGAATTACGCACCAGGTTCAACACCACCTGGCCGATTTGCACCGGATCAAGCAACACCGGACCCAGGCTGGTATCAAGACAATTCTCGAGCGCGATGGCGCTGTCGCTTTCGTCAGCGACGACTCCAAACTCTGCGGCCTGAAGAATTACAAGGTTCAAATCAGTCGGTTCTTTTATCAACTCGCCAGTGGAGATAAAATTGCGCAGACGGCGAACCAGATCAGCAGCGCGTGACGCTTCATCGACAGCCAGATCAATCAGTTCTGTAATACTGTCCGGCACATCTATGTCATAGTTTTGCAATTCCTGACGGCAGGCATTTACATAATTTGATACTGCAGCCAGCGGCTGGTTTACCTCGTGAGCCAATGCCCCAGCCAGTTCTCCCATGGAACTCTTGCGCGCGGCTTCCATAAGCGTCATGCGAAGCCGGGCCTGATTTTCCTCCGCCTGCTTTTGTGCCTGCACGGCAGCTCGTTCCCGGTTGAGGCTGTTCAACGCAAACAACGCACGCCGCATAATGCGCAAGACTTCCCGGTCAATGGAACTGAACGGCTTGCTTCTGCCCAGACGCTCCTGACGCCATAGTGCGAATGACCCTCTTGGACTGAGCCGTTCGACCCCGTCTTCTCCGATCACTTCCACCTTTTCCGGTTTTCCAGCCCAGGAAATCTGATGCTCATACTGTTCCCGCAATACGACGAGATAATCATCGCCGTCTTCCGAAAGTTCAAGATAGCCGGCACCCGAGGCAAACTTGATCTGCTCAGATGTCAGGTCCACCATGGAAGAAAGGTGGCCGGTTACGGCTACCCCATCCTGCAAGTCCGATGACAGAGCACGGAAACTCAAGTCCCCGTCGGGGACCATACCAAACTCAAGCTGCTTGCCGGCAACGTTGAATATCATGCTGTTGGCATCGACCAGTCTCATCAGGCTGTCCGCATACTCGGTTACGACCTGATGTAAATCAGCGTTGGAGCGCGCCGTCATTTCAAGGTCGAAAGCCGTGCGCTCCGCCGTAATACTGCGCCGTAACAGTTCGGTGTTCTGTAAATTTTGCAGCAGCGTGGATACCGTACCACCCAGCATTTCGCAAAACCGCAACGCGCTGGATGACAGATGATGCGGCGAATAATGATGACAGGCAACCAGCCCCCACAGTTCGTCATTCGACACCAGCGAAATCGACATGCTCGCCCCAACACCCATATTGTTGAGATACTCAATATGTACCGGAGCAACTGCACGCAATTTCGAGAACGTCAGATCAAGCGGCTGGCCGGATGTGGAATCGGCCTTTTGACCGTCACGCGTCACAATGGGTGATGGCACGGCATTTATATCAGAGATTGCCCGTATCAGGTTGAGCGTGAAATGGCGCCTTGCAGGTTCCGGTATGTCGGATGCAGGATAATGCAGGCCCATGAAACTATCAGGCCTGTTGGTCGCTTCGGCGATAACTTCGCCATGCCCGTCTTCGGCAAACCTGTAGACCATCACCCGATCGAAACCGGTGATCTCTCTGATCAGACTTGCAGAAACCGTCGACAAACCTGAGAGGCTGTCAGTGTTCATCAACTGGGAGATGATATTCTGGCGCAGCAAATCCTTCTGCCAGACATCGGCATGCCCTTCGTCCAGCTGCAGCATCTCAATAATGATTTTGCCACCATATCTGTGCGGCAGGCATTCAATACGCTCGAGGTTGCTGGACCTGGAAGGGACGCTGAAAAACCAGGGCCTCAGCAGGTGAGGTGCCCTTGGTTCAAGCTGGCGCTGCAACAGACCCTGACAGGCCGATTCACCGATCAAATCCGCCAACGGCTTACCAAGGACATCTGATGCTTCCACATCAAGATACTTGTCGATGTTCTCGCTGGCGTGGGAAGCGATCAGGGCCTCCTCATCCACAGCCAACAGTGCGCCAAATGGTTGAACTGATCCGATTTCATGTATCGGTTCGGTATCACAAGAAGTCAGGTCGGGCTTGCCAGGCGTCATGAGCCGATTGCACCGGCGTCTTCACGGTCTGCGGAAAGCCAGACGTTCAAAGCCTCGAAAGTTTGTGTCGCAGCGTCGGGCATCGTCGCGCGACTTTCCTTCACTGTCCAGCAATGGTCAACGAGCGAAAGTGCCGCGTGCCACTGACGCAAGCCGTTCTTTCGGCACCAGTTCCAGTAACTCCTGCCGCTGATTACATCTTCACCAAGCAGAACTGCTGCAGACTTGTTCATGGTCATGCCGCCCAAGACAGAACCATCTATCACATAAGCCACACCGGCCAGGCTGGCGACACTGTGTATGTCCGGCATCGGGCATCCGACATCAACAATTTCATGACTCCTGCAGCCAAGCGCGCGCACATCGGCAGCAAACATCGGCTCTCTGGGTTGGTAATAGTACAGTTGTTCAGGAACATTATAGTCGCTGCAGGCCCGCAGCATTTCCACATCAAGTCTTGCATAAAATTCGCGGAACCGGCGCATGATCGCGACATAGCCCGGCACATCGAGAGTATTGTCCAGCAGGCTCACAAACGCAGGCAGCGCATGCAACTGCTCATGCAGATTGTGGGTTCTCGATTTGAGATGATGCCGTGCAGCGCCAGTCACAGGAGGTGCAGACCTTGTTGCAGATTCCATTTGCGCGTTTTTCTACCTTCAACAGCAATTGATTCCGTTGCAGCGTGTTGTGCAGCCACTGTAGACATCCACCGCGACCATACGAAATCGATCATTCTCGAAGACAGTACACTAAAAACCAACGGCAGGACTATCTCTTGTCGGCCATCTGTCGGGCTTTACGCAATGCGTCTTCAGCATCACCCGCCACACCGTCAGCACCAATAGAATTTGAAATCTCCGGGTGTTCAGAAAATCCATATCCGCCGACCAGCACGGAAATTCCCGGATTTGAAGACGCCTCGCGGATACTCTTTATGGCTTCTTCGAGATCGAAGGCAAACTCCTCGGTACTTGCCGACAGTCCAATGACATCGAACCAGGTGTCATGGATAATCCTGTTGAGTTCGTCTCCGACAACCAGACTTGGGCCGCCGGTTACCTGCCAACCTTCCATTCGGAACACTTCGGAGACCAGCAACAGGCCGAACGCATGCTGTTCCAGAGCCCCGTTGGCCAATATGATACAATTGCCACTACTGACTTCATTGGGTTGTGTGTTGTGATCAGCGAACTCGTGGACCAGCGTATGCAATGTACCGAGACCACGGGTCACATCGACGAAGCTAATTTCATCGGCAACCCATCTTTCACCCAGAATGCGGGCAACACTGGTGAACAGTCCCAGACAAATCGATCTGAATGATATGCCACCATCCAATTTGGCCTGAACGAAATCAACACTGTCGGCATACCGGCCATGCAGAATTATTTCCTCAAAATTGAGGTTGTCCTTGATCTGCTGGCCGGGGTTTACAGTCCTTGCTTCAACTGAACTGTCTCCACGATCAAGAAGCTTTTGTTC
>JABDRA010000558.1 GCA_013041995.1 Anderseniella sp.
GTCTGGCTGCGTGTGGCAAAGCGTTTTTCCGCTCCATCGAACATCGAGCCAAAATGGCTTTCTTCCGGATAGATTATCGCCGGGCTGTCGTCCGGTATTGATCCGTCACCTGCAACAGCGTAGCGCATGCTGCCACCGACGACCGGCACCATCCTGTCGTCACCCCATGTGCCTCGCTTCACCGTGTCGCCAAACGGCAGGGAAGCTGCTCCTTGTGCCTCATAAAACATCAGCATGGCGGCATCACCGCGCAGAAACATGGAAACACAGTCGCGTTGATTGCCGGCCCGTACCCGAAACTTGAGCGACGGAAATTCTTTCCGTGCCCGCAATGCCATATCGGGAAACGTCGAATATATGGATGAATGCTGGGCTGCAATCGTGGTGGTGGTGCTTGCCGGATCGTAGGTTGAAATCTTGCTGCGCAGCTCACGTATCCGCGCTGTCAGTGCCCTGATTTCAGGTTCGTTTGCCGCCAGCGACGGGCTCAGGCCAACACTATTGACCTTGCGATCAAGCACCGGTGTGCCAAGCCAGTCTTCAAATCCTCGTATACGGCGCGAAAATGCGGGCTGGGTGATGTTTCGCCTGTTGGCGGCACGGGTCATATTGCCTTCTTCCAGCAATACCAAAACATCCTCGAGCCAGCGCAAATCCATCGTGTTTCCTCTCTTTGCCCATACATTATGTATGGCTAGGCAGAGAAGAAAGCATTATTTTTTGCGCGCGGGTTGGGTGACCCTTTCCGTAATCCAACTACAAGGAATACAGAATGGCCCAGACCATGCAGACAATTGCTGCCGAAAACCGGCAGTCGCCCGAGGCAACCAGAAGTTTGTGCAAAGCGCTGTCGATTGCCCTGGCCAAGTTCCCCCGCGTGCGTCTTGGTCACCTGCCAACACCACTGGAACCCATGGACCGGCTCAGCGAATTGCTGGGCGGGCCACGTTTGTGGGTGAAAAGGGATGATTGCACCGGTTTGTCATCGGGCGGCAACAAGACACGCAAGCTTGAATACCTGATGGCCGACGCTCGCGAGCAGGGCGCCGACACGATCATCACCCAGGGTGCGACCCAATCCAATCATGCCCGCCAGACCACGGCTGCTGCGGCAAAGCTCGGCATGAAGTGTCATATTCTCCTGGAAGACAGGACCGGATCAAATGACGCTCAGTACAATCACAACGGCAATGTGCTGCTGGACATGCTGCATGGAGCGACCGTTTCAAAACGGGCCGGCGGCAGCGATATGGCAGCCGAGATGGAAACGCTGGCTGACCGGCTTCGTGGGCAGGGCGATGTTCCATACATAATTCCTGGTGGTGGATCGAACCCGATTGGCGCGCTTGGCTATGTAAACTGTGCCCGCGAACTGGCCGAACAGGCCGTCGACATCGGCTTGCAAATCGATGCATTTGTCCACGCGACCGGCAGTTCCGGGACACAAGCCGGGCTGGTGACGGGACTGGCTGCCATTGAAAGCGATATTCAGCTTCTTGGTATCGGTGTCAGGGCACCGCAGGAAAAACAGGAGCAGATGGTCTTCGATCTTGCTCTAAAAACAGCGGAACACCTTGGCACCGGACTGAGCATTTCACGTGATAGCGTCCGGGCCAATTGTAACTATGTCGGACCGGGCTACGGTTTGCCGACCGACGGTATGAAGCAAGCCGTCAAGACCCTGGCCCAAACGGAGGGCCTGCTGTTTGACCCGGTCTATTCGGGCAAGGGTCTGGACGGGCTGATCGACCTGATCGGCAAGGGCGCGTTCGAGGGGATGGACAACGTTGTATTTCTTCACACAGGCGGCAGCGCTGCGCTTTTCGGATATCCAGAAGTTTTCGACCTGCCGGGCTATACGGCGTAATTTGCAACAAGGAGAATTTTAGTCCCGAGCACCGGAATGCTCAGTCATAAAACTCAATACTGTGACGTGTCTGCGGGTCGGGAAGTTGAAATGGACAACATGGGTCAACTTATCTTTGAGCGACGGGGCAGTGGATTTCCGCTGGTGCTCGTGCATGGATATCTGGCCGGTGCCGGCATCTGGCGGGAACAGTTTGATTTCTTCCAGGACCACTTTGACGTGCTGGCGCCCAACCTGCCGGGCTTCGGTGACAGTGCCCATCTCACAGCGCCCGACACCATCCCTGGTTTTGCCGAACAAGTGCTGGATGGATTGGAAGCGCAAGGTGTTGAGCGGTTCCATCTTCTCGGTCATTCCATGGGCGGCATGATTGTCCAGTCGATGGCTGCGCGTGCGCCGCAACGGGTTGCAAGTCTCGTGTGTTATGGCACCGGCCCGGTCGGGGCGCTGCCCGACAGGTTTGAAACAATTGAAGTATCCCGCCAGCGTCTTGAAGCTGAAGGCATTGAGAGCACCACCCGTCGAATTGCTGCGACCTGGTTTTTGCAAGGCGACAAAGCTGACGGGTATCAGGCATGTGTTGCACTCGGTTTCAAGGCATCCATGCAGGCAGCTTTGGCAAGCCTGTCAGCCTGGGAGACGTGGGATGGACGGCCTGACCTGCGCGCAATCGAGGCTGATACACTGGTTGTCTGGGGTGACCGGGACCGCTCATACGGCTGGCAGCAGCCGGAGGCATTGTGGCGTGGCATAGCAAACAGTTCGCTGGCGGTCGTGCCTGGCTGTGCCCACAATGTGCATATGGAAAAGCCGAACCTGTTCAACACAATCGTTGGAGATTTCTTGCCCACTACGTCGTAGGTCAGGGTGATTTCTTGATTCAATAGAGGGAGTAAAAGTGCTTGTTTTCGATGTTTTATAAAGTTTGTCTGATGGAGTGCAAGCTGTGCCCGTCCGTGTTGTTCTAACCAAGACCTGAACCGTAACCGCGGCTGCTTTTGCCGAAACAGCCGTTTCTTAAACCAGTAGGAGACTGTGAAATGAGAAAAATTATTACCGGTGCAATTCTGGCGCTTTCGATGACCGTATCGACTGCCGCTCTTGCCGTTGAGAAAGTGAATATTGGCGCACCTGCATGGACGGGTGCCCAGGCCATTGCCCATCTCATTCAGGAGATTGTGGTTTCGAAAATAGGCGGTGAAGCCAACCTCGTGCCGGGTGACAATGCAGCCATCTTCGCGGCCATGGATTCCGGCAAGGGCGACATCGATGTTCATCCCGATGTCTGGCTGCCCAACCAGAAGAGCTTTACCGACAAATATGTGGACGGCACCGGCAATGTTGCCCTGTCGGAAAATCCTTATGAGGGCAAGCAGAGCTTTTGTGTCACCAAGCAGTTTGCCGAGGCCAACAAGGTCACATCGATCTTTGATCTGGCCCGGCCCGAAATCGCCAAGCTGATGGACTCAGACGGCAACGGCAAGGGTGAAATCTGGGTTGGCGCGCCGGGCTGGGCGTCTGCCAACGTCAACCAGGTCAAGGTGCGCGACTATGGCCTGCTGCCGTTCATGGAGCCGATACGCGCCGATCAGTCGGTCATGACAGCGACTGTTGGTGATTCAATCAAGAAGGGCATCGGGTATGCCTTTTACTGCTACTCACCTCACGCTATCTGGTTCCAGCATGATGTTGTGCGCCTGGAAGAACCTGCGTTCGATCCGGCCAAGTACAAGGCGCTGCAGCCGTCGGAAGATCCCAACTGGTACGAGAACTCCAAGGTGATGACCGAGGATGCGCTCAAGAAGGTGCAGATCGCCTATTCGAAATCGCTTGCGGAACGCTCGCCTGCGATCACCGACCTGTTGAAGAACATCAAGCTCACCGGAGAAGATGTGTCCAACTTCGCTTTCCAGATCGAGAGCGGCAAGTCGGCAGACCAGGTTGCCAAGGAATGGGTCAAGGCCAACTCAGCGCGCGTTGACAGCTGGCTTGGCCTGTAAGGCTTAAAGACCTGACAAACCACGTTCCGGTGCCCGGCACGGTCGGGCACCGGATCCTCGAATTTCCTGCAATTCCGGATCGGTCGTTCCCATGAGCAATAGCGGATATGCCATAGAGATTTCAAATGTCTGGAAGATATTCGGCGACAAGGCGGATGCGGCACTTGCCGACATCAAGGCCAATGGCCTGACCAAGAAGCAGGTTCTGGAAAAACATGCCTGTGTGATCGGTGTGGCCGATGCAAGCA
>JABDRA010000566.1 GCA_013041995.1 Anderseniella sp.
CGGATCAAATGCCTCACCGGGAAATACCATGACCGTGCCGGCAGACACGGCCGCGAGATTGCCCAGCACCATGCCGAAACAATGGTAAAGCGGCACCGGGATTGCGATACGATCTTCATGGGTCAGCTGCATCGCCATAGCGCAATAGCGCGCGTTGTTGACCACATTGGCATGGGTCAGCGTGGCCCCTTTCGGTGTCCCCGTGGTGCCAGATGTGAACTGGATATTGATGGCATCATCCGGCTTGAGGCTTGCTGTAATGGCTTCGAGACGGGTCCGGTGCGCCCCTTCTCCCATTGCCGCAACATCGGCAAACCGGTGCATGCCGGCCACGGGTTCATCGCCGAGATGAATAACGGTTGTGAGTTCAGGCAGCCGCTCCGACTTCAGATCACCCGGTGTTGCGCTCGGGAGTTCCGGAGCCAGGTCCTGCAGCATCTCGATATAATCGGAGGTCTTGAAACTGGATGCGCTGATCAGCGCCTTGGCCCCCACCTTGTTCAGGGCAAATTCAAGCTCGTGGCGCCGATAGGCCGGGTTGATGTTGACCAGAATCAGCCCGATCCGCGCGGTTGCAAATTGTGCGATCACCCATTCCGGCCGGTTGGGTGACCATATCCCGATACGATCTCCCTTGTAGAGCCCCAGCGACAGCAGACCGGCGGCAAACCGGTCAACCCGTTCCTGCAGATCCTGCCACGTCCAGCGCTGACCCGGCTCGCAGAATACGACAGCTTCCTGATTGCGGTACTGTTCAACGGTGCGTGCCAGAAATTCAGGAATGGTGATGTCGTCAAGTGGCGGTGTGGCGGGGCCGCGTACATACGACAGGCCATCTGCCGGTCGGCGCTGGTCCTGCGCAGGCGTGTTTGTCATTACATTCGTTTCCAGTCGCCGACCTGCTCGAAGGCGGCGGCGGCCCGGTAGATGGTCGACTCGTCATAGTGACGGCCGACCAGCATCATGCCCACCGGCAATCCGTCGCTCATGCCGCATGGAATGCTCATGGCCGGATGGCCTGTCACGTCAAACGGTGCCGTGTTGGGAAGCATCTCAAATGCCCGCTGGCAGTACAACGCCAGCGACGCATCCGCCGGAGGCAACGGGGTTGCCTTCATTGGCGTGGTCGGCATCAGCAGCACATCGTAGGAATTGAGCAACGCGTTATAGGCATCCCTGAGCTTGCGCGACAGGTTCTGCGACTTCGCATAATAGTGCCCGCGGTGATGTTTCAGGAAATACTGTCCGATGAACATGCAGATCTTCAGAGAGTCAGACAGTTCGTCAGCCCGCGAGCGCCAGTTGGCGTGATAGTCAAGCAGGCTGGTTGTATAAAGGCCCTTCCAGCCAGTCCCCATGCCATTGCCCTTCATCATCTGGTTGGTCAGACCCTCAACCGCAATCGGCGTCCAGATGGCAGTCCCTGCCCGGTGCATTGGAATGGAAATTTCATCAACTGTTGCACCAAGCATCTTGAACGCCTCGGCAGCCTTGCGCACCTTGTCGTCAACATCGGCTTCCGACACCGGCAGGCCAAAGCCTTCCTTGACGACCCCAATGCGCATGCCGCTGACGCCGCGGCCAAGGCTTGCAGTGTACTTGTCGACCTGCACATTGTACTGGCGCGGGTCGAGGCCGTCTTCGCCGGCAAGCACTTCCAGCATCAGGGCATTGTCATGTACATTAGTCGTCATAGGTCCGGTATGATCTATGGTGCTCTCAATCGGCATCACACCGGTATAGGGCACCAGGCCATGGGTCGGCTTCATGCCATAGCAACCGCAGAACGAAGCCGGCATGCGGATCGACCCGCCCTGATCACCGCCTATCGCCATTTCAATCTCGCCGGACCCGACCAGCGCCCCTGACCCGGATGAAGAGCCTCCGGCGGAGTAACCGCGCTTGTGCGGGTTATGCACCGGGCCGGTCGCATTTGTGTGACTGCCGCCGGACAGGCAGAAATACTCACAGTGCGCCTTGCCCATGATAGTGGCACCGGCCTCCAGTAGGCGTGTCACGATGGTGGCATCAATATCGGGTGTATAGCCCTTGAGCGTTGAAGCGCCGTTCATCATCGGCACACCGGCCAGGCAGACATTGTCCTTAAGCACAACCTTCCGGCCGGTAAGGGCACCGCGCGGAGCGCCCCTTACCTCGGTCTTGATGTACCAGGCATTCATCGGGTTTTCTTCAGCCGAGGGCCGGTACCCGGCAGTGCGGGGATAATCCACAGTCGGCAGATGATCCGGCATGGCGTCGACTTCATCGTAGGCTTGCAGCGTCCCTTCCATCACATCCAGGAATTCAGCGACCCGCTGATCCGACATGTTCATGCCGAAGCCGTTGACAATGGCCCTTAACTGGCCGTGGGTTGGCCTTCTGACTGACATTGATCTGTGACCTTCGTATGAGTGTGTATGGCTTGGTTCGGGGGCGGGTTCAGACGCGCGCTGAGGCTGCACTGGTTCGCTGTACTGATAGCTCGCAGGTGGTGTTACTCCGGCGGGTGGCGCGACATGCGTAATTGTCGCCTGATCACCGCTGGAAGCCGGTCGCCGGGATTTGCCGGCACCAAATCCCACGAACTCCTCAATCAGAGCCGGGTCGCCTGATTTCACGTCGGTCATCTCACCAATGATTTCGCCTTTTTGAAGCAGGGTAATGCGGTGTGAAAGGCCGGTGATGAATTCCAGGTTCTGCTCCACCAGGATGATCGAGATATCCCGCATGCGGTTGAGATTCTTCAGCAGAACTGAAATTTCCTCGATGATCGACGGCTGAATGCCCTCGGTCGGTTCATCCAGCAGGATCAGTTGCGGTTCGGAAACCAGCGCCCGGGCAATGGCCAAGAGCTGCTGCTCGCCGCCACTCAGGGTACCGCCATCCCGGTCCAGCAGACGTTCAAGCCTGGGAAAGTCCTGCAGGATATGACGGATCGCCTCTTCTTCATCCTCGCCGTGGGCGGCAATACCCATGCGCAAGTTGTCGAATACCGACAAATGCGGAAATATCCCGCGCCCTTGCGGCACGTAGGCCAGCCCCATCAGGTTGCGCTCGTGGGCCGGTTCCCGGGAGATATCCACACCATCGAACAGGATTGTCCCGGCTGTTGCGGGGATCAGGCCCATTATGGTTTTCAGCAGCGTAGTCTTGCCCATGCCATTGTGGCCGAGCACGCCGACAATCTCGCCTTCGCCGACATCAAAATCAACGCCATGCAATATCGGCACCCGGCCATATCCGGCACCCAGACCTTTTATGTCGAGAAGCGCGTTGCCGGTCATGATGTGCTGTTCCCCAGGTAAACCTCCCGCACGCGCGGATCGGCGGTGACCACATCCATAGTGTCTTCAATCAAAATGCGGCCTTCATGAAACACCGTCACCTTGCTTGAAATCATGCGAATGAAGTGCATGTCGTGCTCCACGACAATCATGGTCGCCTGCTGGTTTATTTCGCGGATGATCTCCACCGTGCGTTCTATCTCGTCATGGGTCATGCCGGCAGCCGGTTCGTCGAGCAGGACAAGCCATGGTTCGGCAGCCACCACCATGCCGAGCTCCACCCATTGTCGCTGACCATGCGCCAGTTGCCCGACAATATCTGCGCGGATGTCGCCCAGATTCAGGCG
>JABDRA010000568.1 GCA_013041995.1 Anderseniella sp.
CGGATCAAATCCGCCAAAGTCGGTCGGCGTTGCGTCCAGCGGGACATTGCCCTGAGCATCCACGTTGCCGGATGCGGCCTGGCGCGCTGCAGCTATGAAGTCAACATCACTGTCAGACGCGCCGGCAACGCCGGCCGCAGCCCCAGCAGCAGCCATTGTCTGCGGCGACATCGACATGTGTGCATCAGAACTGACGCCATGATTCTGGCGCATGTGGGAACGGACAACCGTCAACCAGTCTGTGTTTCCGGACTGTGTCTCTTGAGGCGCTGTGGGTTGACTTTCTGCAGCAGAGGTTGTGCCGGTTGCTAAGTTGGCACCGGATACGTCAGCGAGCGCATCAGCATGTGACGGCTGAACCGCAGCATTGGCGGTGTCATCTTGTGCTGGCTCATCAGCCGGTGAGGGGTGCGCGGGAGCAGCCTGGGTCTCTGCTGTGATGGCTGCGGCAGACGCTGCGACGCTGGCGGTGAGTGCGTCTATCTCGTCAGTCTGCGCGCTTGTATCGATAGCAGCTGAACTGCCGGGTTGACCTGCTGCATTGCTTTGATTGTCAACTTCGCTGAGCTTGGTGATGATCTGGGCCAGCGTTTCATGAACAGCTTCCAGAGTTGCCTGGGTGCGCTGGTCTGCTGTTTCGGCATTGGCCCTGACTGCAGCGAGACCGTCTTGAAGGGCCTGCAGTTCAGCAGAAGGTTCAGCCCCTTCAGCAGACGCGTCAAGCGACCCGGATCCCACCAGTGAGCGGGCTTCAGCGCGGCTTTCTTCGAGGCTGGCAAACAGCTGCTGTATGGAATTTTCAATAGTTGCGAGGCTGCCCAACTGCTGTTCGGTTGCCGCCAGCCTCTGCTCGATTGTTTCCATTTGCATGGTGATCTGCGGATTTGCCGCAGAAGATGACGCTGCCATCTGTGTGTCCAGCGCCATGACGCGCTGTTCCAGCGCACCAAGTTGTGGTTGATAGTCAGCCGGTTCGGCAACCTGTTGCAATTGCGCGCTCAGATCCGAAATGCGCTGTTCAATCTGGACGATCGGCTCCAGCCCGGGTGTTTCGTCAACCCTGCTCGACAGCATTTCAAGTGCGTTGCGCAGTGCCTGAACTTCCTGGTCGGAAGCTGCCTGTTGCCGGATTTCTTCAAAGCGGGAGTGTAGATCTGCGATGTCTGACTGGACGGAGGCCAGTCCTGTATCGGAGGACCCTGTGCCCGCCAGCTTCTGCTCGGCCTGTGCTACAAGGCTTGCCATGCGGGCTTCCATGGCGCTTGCCTGTTCCTGGGCGGCCCTGCCGGCTGTTGCTTCAGCCTGCTGGCCGATGGCCTCTGCGGAATGACGGACCATGTCAATGCGCTCGGCAAGCTCGCGGATGCGGGCTTCGAACAGGGACTTGAGCTCACCGTCTTCGCCGCTGCTGGCGGTCTGTTCAACCCTGGTTGCCAGTTCCTGCATGGGGGCTTCTAGGTCTGCCATGAATTCGGGCCTGGTGTTCTCCTGAGACGGCGTCTCAACCTTGCCATCGAGCTCGACAATCCGGTTTTGCAACTGGCCTATGGTGTCTCGGGACTGCTTGTCTGACTTTTCAATATGATCGACAATATTGCGGACCGCACCTTCAAGAGCGCTGAAACCGGGTATGTTGCGGGCCGTGATTTCAACCGGGCGCAGGGCGACTTCCTCAAGCCGGTCTCCGATCTTGTCGACACGCTTGCCCAGTGTTCTGACGCCGTCCTGTGCACGTTGCTCACCTTGTTCAATTCGATCCAGCAGCAGATCCATGGCCTTGGAACTGGCCTGGTCACCGGTTGCGGGTGCAGCGGCAGACAGCGCATGCGGAGGTGTTTCGGCGACAGCTTCGCGTTCCTGCATTTCGCTGAGGCGGGAAACCAGAATGTCCAGTTTGCGTTCTATTGAGCTTTCATCCGGTGTGGCGTGGTTTTCGGCCTTGCCTTTGGCTTTGTCACGCGACGCTGCTGCTGCCTTTGAGCGGGAGTTGCGGGCGCTTGCGGATGATGATGCTTTTTTGCGGGTCGCGCGCGGCTTCGTGTCGGCATCTTCACTGGCGCTTTCCAGTATTTTCTGATTCAGCCATTGTCCCAGTGTCTGGCCTTGTGAGGTGGCGGCGTCCTTTGCAATCTCACGCGCCTTGCCGTCGATGCCCTTAACGCTCCATGGAATGCCTGGCTTCATAACCCAATTCTCTTTTCGCTGTCCTGACCTGTCCATCTGACTGACCGGTCAATGCCCGGTGGAAACGAATCCACCCCCTCGATAATGCTAAAAGTTAACAGGTTTGGTTAAGAACGAGTTAAGCTTGTCCCTATTGCGGACATTTGATTTACGTTTTGTATTTGCAAGGATTTGCGGGGACGTGCATTTTCGTGGTAGTAAATACCGTGTACGTATTGATTAAAGAGAGTGGTGTGGTACACATGCTGCGGAAAATGCTACCAAATGAGATTTCTGGTCACGCCCGGAGTGGTTTTATGACATCGCAACAGGCAAAATCTTGCCGCATTCTTCTATTAGGTAAAGTTTTACCAAAGCATGCCTTGAGGCATATGCTAGTATCTCGTGTAATTGCAAATCCAATTTTTGCCTGGTCGAATCCAGGCTGGAAGGTGACTTATGGTTGTTAAACAGGGGGAACATGAAAACCGGGATCGCACATATTCGATTACTGAGTTGTGCAAAGAGTTCGAGGTAACGCCACGGACCCTGCGTTTTTATGAGCAAAAGGGTTTGCTGAGCCCGGCGCGACGTGGCTGGACGAGGTTGTTCTCATACCGCGACCGGGCCCGGTTGAAGCTGATCCTGCGTGGCAAGAAAGTCGGCTTTTCGCTTGAGGAAATCAAGGAACTGCTGGATCTCTACAGCTTGCGCGATGGCCAGTTGACCCAGCTTCGGGTTGCCTCGACCAAAATGCGCGAACGTCTCGACGCGCTCCAGATCCAGCGTGTTGAGCTTGACGAGGCGATACTTGATCTTCAGCGCACCGTTGAAATTGTCGACGGAATGTTGAAAGCGCGTACCGAAGGCGATGCGGTCAAGGCAAAAGCCGGCTGACTTGGCACGCTTTGCCGACTTGAAGGCGCATCCAGTCATATTGCAATGCCATCGGCGCTGCCGGTGGCATTTTTTTCTTGCTGACCGGGCCAGGAAAGCCGGATCATGATGTGAAACTTTGATGCATCATGAAATGGAAAATCCCGTATGAGTATTTTTGATCTGCCTGTACCGGCCTGGATGGCGGAAGACCATGAGATGCTTGCCGAGCAGGCAGGCAGGTTCTTCGAAGCCGAAGTCGCACCTCGCTATGATGATTTCGAAAAGGCCGGTGTATTTGATCGCGACATCTGGGAACAGGCAGGCGCTACCGGGTTGTTATGCGCCGCAGTTCCGGAAGAATTCGGCGGACCGGGCGGCGATTTCGGGCACGATGCGGTTATCACCTATCAGGCGAACCTGAAAGGGTGTGACGGCTTCGGCGGGCCATTGCACTCGGCAATCGTTGCACCCTACATCCAGCACTATGGCTCCGACGAGCAGAAGAAACGCTGGCTGCCTAAAATGGCGACCGGAGAATACATTGCAGCGATCGCCATGACGGAGCCGGGTGCCGGGTCCGACCTGCAAGGCGTGAAGACCACCGCGAAGCGTGATGGAAACCATTATGTGATCAATGGGTCGAAAACCTTCATCACCAATGGCCAACTGGCCAACCTGATACTTGTTGTGACCAAGACAGACCCGGCAGCGGGGGCAAAGGGCACGTCGCTGTTTGTTGTTGAGACCGACACGGTCGAAGGCTTCAGGCGCGGGCGGAACCTCGACAAGGTTGGGATGAAATCAAACGACACGTCGGAATTGTTTTTCGATGATGTGCGCGTGCCCGCAGACGCGCTTCTGGGCCCGGAAGAAGGCCAGGGTTTCGTGCAACTCATGCAGCAACTTCCCCAGGAGCGGCTGCTGATTGCGGTTTATGCCATTGCCCGGATCGAGCGTGCGCTCACTGTCACCCTGGACTATGTCACGCAGCGTCAGGCGTTTGGCAAATCCATCATCGATTTCCAGAATTCCCAGTTCGTGCTTGCCGAATGCAAGACCGAAGCAACCATCGCCAGGGTGTTTGTCGACAATTGCATTGAACGCCATATCGCGGGTGGTCTTGATGCAACCACTGCCTCGATGGCGAAATACTGGCTCACCGATCTACAGTGCAAGATCATCGACAAATGCCTGCAACTGCATGGTGGCTACGGCTATATGGATGAATACCCGATCTCGCGCATGTACCGCGATGCCCGTGTCGAGCGGATATACGGCGGGTCAAACGAGATCATGAAAGTGCTGATCGCGCGGTCCTTGTAGCTGCGCCGCTTAGGGCCAGGATCCTAATCCACTATTGCCTGATAGACCAGCGCCCGCAGTTCCTTGCGGCTGGGCCAGGTGCTCGATGGCAGCAACTGAGTCAAAAACACCACGGACAATTCTTCTTTCGGGTCACACCAGAAATAGGTACTGGCCATGCCGCCCCAGGAAAAATCGCCGACGCTGGCCGACAGCATCGATTGTGCCGGGTTCAGGCTGATGGCGAATCCCAGACCGAAGCCAACCCCGGTGAACGATGTCTCGCACCAGGCACTGGGACCGAGTGTCGCCAGGTCGACACTGCCGGGAAGGTGGTTGGACGTCATCAGCGATACGGTATGCCGGCTCAGCAGGCGCACATCGCCGAGCACGCCGCCGCGCCGCAGCATTTCAGCAAACCGCAGATAGTCGTGGCCGGTTGAAATCAATCCTCCGCCACCGGACAAGGTGTTGACCTCACCGTCGCCGAACCCGGTTGCAAATACCGGCATCCCGCCCTCAGGATCATAGGCGT
>JABDRA010000580.1 GCA_013041995.1 Anderseniella sp.
GTCTGACAGGGAACCTCCGGCCGGTGTTCTCCGCCAGTTCGGCCAACCACTCCAAAGCGGGCATGGCACGGCGTGAATAGGCCTGCACCGCCAGGCCCAGTCCGTTCCAGTCTTTCAGTGCCGGATCATGGGCCAGCTTGCCGAACACCCGCAATGACAGTTCAAGCCGGTCGACTTCTTCTGCATCAATGGTCAGCGCAATGCCGCCATCGCGAGCCTGCAGGCACAGTTTCTGGATCTGCGGGTATAGCTCGGCCATGACCCGTGCCTCGGTGCGTGCCTCATAGCGCGGATGCAGTGCCGACAGTTTCACCGAAATCGATGGTAATTCATGGATCGGGCGCCTGGGGCCGGACTTCTCGCTTTCGGCAAGCGCCGTGATGGCGTCGCTGTAGGACTGCCAGTACCGGTTGGCGTCCTTCATGGTCCGGGCGGCCTCACCCAGCATGTCATAGGAAAACCTGTAGCCTTGCTCCTTGAAAGATGACGACACATCAAGCGCTTCTGCAATAGTGCGCCCAAGCACAAACTGCTTGCCCATGATGCGCATGGCGTGGCGCATGGCCTGACGAACGATCGGTTCGCCTGATCGCTTTACAATTTTTGAAAGATAGCCCGAAGGGTCTTTGGTCGCCTCGCCACCCAGACCGACGAACTTGCCCGTCAGCATAAGGCCCCAGGTAGAGGCATTGACGAACAGTGATTCTGACGCGCCGGCGTGCTTCTGCCAGTCACGCCCCCCAATCTTGTCGGCGATCAGCTTATCCGCCGTGTGGTCATCAGGTATCCTGAGCAGGGCTTCAGCCAGGCACATCAACACAACACCCTCCTGGCTGGAAAGCGAGTATTCCTGCATGAATTCGTCTACACCGCCCTTTTGTTTCCTGCCCTTGCGAACGGCTGAAACCAGTTCCCTGGCCAGTTTCTGGGTCTCGTGCGCCGCGTCACCATCCAGCTCGGCCTGTGAAGCCAGCCTTCGCACCAGGGCGGTTTCGTCGCTGAAAAGCTGGGCGGATAACTTGTCCATTGAGGGAAGCGATGAAGCGGTCATGAAGCATTGTCCTTCTTGAAAACATCTTCTGGCTGTGTAATTGATCTTTGCTGGTGTTATTCACTTATATTTTGATATTTTGTAGTTCTTTTCACTGTCTAATGTGAGTTTTTCAGCGATGCCACTCGATATGCACGATCTCAAGATACTGGAAGTTTTGCAAACCGACGGCCGGATAAGTGTCAGCGATCTGGCGCGCCGGATCAATTTATCTTCTACGCCATGTGCGCAGCGACTGCGTAAACTGGAAATGCGGGGCTTCATTTCCGGTTACAAGGCAATTGTTGACCCCGACGCAGTGGGACTGGATCTTCTGGTCTTCATACAGGTGACATTGAAGGAAACCGATGAAACCACACTACGGTCGTTCAATTCTGCAATTGGTCGCGTGCCGAATGTACTGGAATGTCATATGGTTGGCGGTGATTTCGATTACCTGCTGAAGGCCCGCGTTTCAGGGATGACTGATTACCGGAAACTGTTAGGTGGAGAGATTGGCTCACTGCCCATGGTTCAGGGAACACATTCGTATTTCGTGATGGAAGAAGTGAAGGATGGCACGCCCCTGCCCTTGAAGTCGATGCGGGCTCGCACGAAACAGTGATAGGCTTACCGTCGACCAAACAAGTTGATTCCCGACACATGCCGGACAGACTCAAAACAGTTCGAACCGTCGAAGCGCTGAGAGCGCAGGTATCTCAGTGGCGAAGACGGGATATGCGAACGGCACTGGTGCCAACCATGGGCGCCCTGCACAGCGGGCATCTGCGCCTGGTGGAAATGGGCTTGCGCACGGCAGACCGTGTCGTGGTCACCATATTCGTGAACCCGCAACAATTTGCACCCGGTGAAGACCTGGACGCCTATCCCAGAACCGAAAAGGCTGACGTTGAAAAGTTGCGCGCCGCCGGTGCGCATCTTGTCTATGCGCCGGCGCTGCTGGAAATGTATCCGGAGGGGTTTTGCACGTCGGTCTCCCTTGCCGGACCGGCAAAGGCCGGGTTGGAGGACACACATCGCCCTCACTTCTTCGACGGTGTCGCAACAGTTGTTGCCAAGCTGTTCATCGCTGCGGGCTGTGACTATGCCATGTTTGGTGAAAAGGACTTCCAGCAGTTGAAGGTCGTCACCAAAATGGCCCGCGATCTATCGATCCCGACCGGCGTCATCGGAGTTCCGACTGTGCGTGCAGATGATGGTCTGGCTCTCTCGTCGCGAAATCAGTACCTGTCCGATA
>JABDRA010000581.1 GCA_013041995.1 Anderseniella sp.
TCAAATAATTGAACGACACGGGCCCACAGGTCATTTTGCTCCGTCAGATCGGGCAGGGTGGCATTCAGGCGAACCGCGACCTGCTGGACTGTGCGCGAATATGAACCAAGCCGTTTATGCGACAAATACAGCGCTTCGGCCCAGTTGGCATCTTCAAACGCAGCCTTGGCCTGCTGCGGGATTGTGCGCATGGCAAAGTAGAATGTTTCAAACTCGTTGAGCATGGTCATGGCAATGCGCCATGCCCGATCCTCATCGTTTTCTGCTGCGCCGGTCCAGCGAAAGAAATCCGGGTCTTGCGGTGGCGGCCGGCGACGCCGGTTAGGTTTGTCTGTAGTAACTGTCATGCAGGTGACAGTGCCGTAACTGTCATCAACTTGTCGATAGCATCTCCTGCCGGAAATACGTGATCCGGCGGGCGTTTGCGTGTGCCGCCTACTGCACGACGTACAGGCATGGTTTGGCCTTTGCGGTGCATACCCAGCGCTGGCCGGATTTTTTGCATTTCATCGATCTGTTCTTGGCGATTTTCCAGACAGACCACGCCAAACCCTGGTCGTTTTTCACTTTCAGCGACCATGATTTACGAGCCTGAATTCTGGCTGGGGCCATCGTGGGTCTGTGAATTTTCACTTGTACGGTGGGGGTATTCCTTTGTGTCGGAAACTGTTGATCCTGAACAGATTTCAGGTTGGCAGTAACGTCAGGAAACCGCTTTTGAACATATACTGACCAAGTTGTTCAGTGTACGTTCATACTGTCCGGATTGATCGTGATTCTAATCGGACTTGTTGGTCTTGCTGCGATCTTCAACCCGCTTGCGGATCATGACCCATTCACGGTTGTCAAAGCCGAGCAGGCCGGCGATGCGCCAGCCCATATTCATTTCATGTTCGTCAATCTTGCCGTCCGCCAGAATGATCTCGCACAACATCTCCACAACCATCTCGCGTTGCTCACGGTCGTACGCGTCCTTGATGGTGCTGGTGAAGCGGTAAAAATCAACGGCATTTTCACTTGCCTGCTGTGCATCACTGTTCAGCTTTGCAAGGCCTGCATCGTCGAGATCAAACTTGTTTTTGAGCAGGCGGTCACGCACTGAAATTTCGTCGGCATCCATATGGCCGTCGATGAGCGAGGCAGTGACCAGCAGCTCAGCAACTGCAGTTTTAACGTCCGGCTTTGAAGCAGGAGACGCGCCGGTGCCTAACAATGATGTGAGTTTCTCAAAGAACATGCATGATGACATAGTGGGTTAGCTCAACTGCAGCAAGAGGCGCTGCACATTTGGAAAGTGAAAAATATGCAACAAATTCCGGTCTGGATTGTTGCCGTTTTGTGCTGGGCAGGCCAGGCACAGGGACAGGTAGCGCCGTCGGCAACCGAACTTTCAACCTATGACGGGCTTCATGCTGCAGCCCATGAAGGTGACATGGCCAGGATCAACTCGCTGATCAGTTCCGGCGCGGATTTGAGACAGACTGACGGACGTGGCCGGACGGCGCTGCATGTGGCGGCATTTGCGTCTCATGACAAGGTGGTCATGGCACTTGCGGATGCTGGTGCTGACCCGAACCGGCTGCAAAATGACAAGTATGACATCATCACCATTGCCGCGGTGGCAAATGACGCTGCCATGGTGCGAACGGCGGTCAAGGCAGGTGGGAGTGCAAAAAACATTACCAGCATTTACGGCGGAACAGCGCTGATTGCGGCTGCCCACCTGGGCAACTGGGAAAGTGTGCAGGTATTGATTGAGGCGGGGGCTCCGCTTGATCACGTCAATAATCTGGGGTGGACAGCGCTGATCGAGGCCGTCGTGCTGGGTGATGGCGGTGCGCGTCACGTGAAAACCGCCAGGCTTCTGGTTGAGGCGGGCGCTGACCGGTCCATAACGGATCGAAACGGGCAAACGCCATTGGAGCTTGCCAGAATGTTTGGCTACGAGGAAATCATCCGTGTGCTGATGCCGTAAGGGTTCCGTAACGAAAGGCTGTCATTTTTGGTGCTGTCATTTTGAGACATCACGGGAGAATAGTCATGACATTTGGGAAACGCGGAGGACAAGGTGGTTCGATGTCACGACCGGCATTTGCGGCCGCAGTTCCTGCCGCAAACGTAGACAATGAACCCGGATTTCTTGGCCGACTGTTTGGGGGTAATGGCAGCGGCGATTTTGATATCGATCTTAGTTGCATGCAGCCATATGGTCATGGCAAGTCGGTGATTATGCTTGTGTCGAGTTGGCTGTTTTTTGGCACCATGGGCGGGCACCGATTCTGCCTTGGCCACTGGCTCATCGCCTGTGCCATGTTTGCCTTGGGGGCAATAGGCATGGTTCTGATCATGCTGTATTCCAGCCAGATGATACAGCTAATTCAATCCAAAGGAATTGCCAGCCCGTCGCCGACCGTATGGTATCTGCTTCTGGCAGTCGGGTTTGTACAGACCATCTGGTGGCTTGTTGACGGTATCTATGTGATTTGCAGGATGCTCTCGGCGAAAGCCGGTGGTTAGCCCTATCGCACAAATTCCTTGATTGCCTCGTCAATGCCTTCCAGGGTCAACGGGAACATGCGGCCTTCAAACAGGGTTCTGATGTAGTCGATGGACGGTGTGTACCCCCAATACTTGGGGTTGGACGGGTTCAGCCAGATGCAGTGTGAATAAATATCCGTAATGCGCTTGAGCCACAGCGCTCCGGCCTCATCGTTGAAGTGCTCCACCGAGCCGCCTGGATGGGTAAGTTCAAATGGGCTCATCGACGCATCGCCGACAAAGATGACCTTGTAGTCGGATCCATAGGTGTGCAGCACATCCCAGGTGTTTTCCACCGCGGTATGCCGGCGGCGGTTTTCCTTCCAGAGTTTCTCGTAAACGCAATTGTGGAAATAGAAGTATTCCATGTGCTTGAACTCAGCGCGTGCGGCGGAGAACAACTCCTCACACATGCGGATATAGGGGTCCATTGATCCGCCGACATCAAAGAAGATCAGCACTTTTACCGTGTTGCGCTTTTCGGCCACCAGTTTCAGGTCCAGATAGCCCTTGTTGGCGGTGGAGCGGATGGTGTCGTCAAGATCGAGTTCTTCGGGTGCGCCCTCGCGGGCGAACTTGCGCAGACGTCTCAGCGCAACCTTGATGTTGCGGGTGCCCAGCTCAAGTGAATCATCGAGATCCTTGAATTCGCGCTTGTCCCACACCTTGATGGCGCGGTTGTTGCGGTTCTTGTCCTGGCCGATGCGGATGCCGGCGGGGTTGTAGCCATAAGCCCCAAACGGCGATGTGCCGCCGGTGCCGATCCATTTGCTGCCGCCCTGATGGCGTCCTTTCTGCTCCTCGAGCCGCTTCTTGAGCTCTTCCATGATCTTGTCCCAGCCACCAAGCGCCTCGATCTGGGCCTTTTCCTCCTCGGTGAGGAATTTCTCGTTGACCTTGCGCAGCCATTCATCGGGAATGTTGGCGAGCAGTTCTTCCGGCGACAGGCCCTCCAGGCCCTTGAAGACATGACCGAACACCTTGTCGAACTTGTCGAGGTTGCGCTCGTCCTTTACCAGCGTGGCACGCGACAGGTAATAGAAGTCCTCCACCTGGTAACCGGCGATATTGGCTTCCAGCGCCTCCATCAAGGTGAGGTACTCTTTCAGCGTGGCGGGCACACCTGCAGCTTTCAACTCATGGAAAAAGGTTGTGAACATGGTGCCCTGTCTAGCGGATTTTAGCGAGCTCGTCACGCGTCGGGTTGCGCCGCCATCCGATCGAGCCGTGATTTCAGCCAGCGCGCATAGGCGCCGCGCCAGCCGGATTGCGGTTGGGTGAGAAACCAGCTTCTGCGCAGGTCCCACAGCCGGGTCATCTGCGCAAACTCTTTCTGTATTCACCAGCCAAACCTGCCGGCCATATTGTAGAAAGTGAACTCGGAGAAATGGAAAACTCCATCTACCTCGTACAAATCAATCCGGACATGATCGCGCCCGGCGGCGAGCCGGGCAGCCAGTTCGAAAATCCGGGACAGGGAGGCAGGCGCAGGCTCCATTGCAACGGAATAGTGCAGATACCGGTCAAAATCATAGGCGTTGCCGTGCGCGTCATAGAGGCTCTGGCGAGCCTGATCGGTCAAGCGATCGTGGAAATAGAAAGCACACAGTGAAGTATCGCCAAACACATAAACCTTGGCTTCCTGGCTGACCGGTCGTCCGTCTGCATGTTTAAGGAATTCCTCCACGAACAGTTTGCGATCAATCGCGCGGTAATTTTACTCTCCGTAATACCGGCTGTAGTCCGTACGCATCCATTTCTGGGTTTTGGCGATCATCTCATGCAGGTCGTAATTTCCACCGCGGATGATATGGAAAAATCCTGATCCGTGGGTGCTCTTCACCACAGCGTCACCGGCGATCAGCTCCGCTGGAATGTCTTCAAACCGCTCACCAACCCACAAGGTTTCGGGAACCTTGACGTTCGGGCACAAACTACATGCGATCTGCTTGGCCGCCAGCTTGTCGGTCATCGCAATTGTTGATGGATCCCGGTCGAATATCTTGCGCCAAAGAAACTTGTCAAACACATGGTGCGGGCTGGCCGGACAGGGCAGGCCAGGGCGCTCGCGACTGGCGAAAAAAGTGAGAAACGGGTGCCGGATGTAACAATAGACGTTGATGAAAGATTTCCAGAAGATATCCGCGCAAGCATCTGAAAAAATGAGTTTTTTGCCGTTAGGTAGCATCTGGCCAAACCACCAGGTGAGGTTGTCAGGGGTGGACCTAGTTCGCGGCGGCTTCCGTCGCCAGTGCGTCAAATACCAGGTCGAGTTGCGTTGCCAGTGTTTTCAGTTTTTCTCCGCCCTCGTCCACGTAGGGCGAGAATATGTGAGATGGTTTTTTTAGCTCAAGGTTGCTGTTTTATCGGTGTTTTCCGTGACGTAGACTCGAATTGGCGCCTCAATGCCGGCAGCGATGGATGCTTCCAGCATGGGTACGGCAAAACGTGGGTGGTACAAATCGATAACCGTGTTGCCGGGAATGGTTTTGTTCAACACCTGTTTGGCAACACCGGTAGCCGAAGCCTGTGAGACAACGCCGAGTTTGTGTTTTGCAGCAGCTGTCTTCACGCGCTGGGTCAATGTTGCATAGTCATGTGAGGTCGGTATCACCACCCAGCCAGGACGCTGCTGCAGCCCGGCAAATGCGGCGTGACTGGCTATCACCAGCAAAACAGCGGCAATCAGGTATCTGAACATGATAGTGGTTCGTCCTCTGGCGCGAAGCGTGTGAGACACTATGTGAAGTGTGGAAAATCAATTCTGAAACTAGCGTTACGGATGACATGATTGCAACGCCTGAAATGATGTCGCCGGTACCATTGGGTGGGAGGAGGCCCTTTGGTACCGGCGTTGATGGGCAAAAAGCCCAATTGTCTTTCATGGGGCGATGTTTGTTTTTATTTTGCGGAGCCTGGTTTGCAGGGGAAGGGGGAACCGCTTTGTTTTTTATTCATCACCTTGTTGTTGAGATGAACTTAGGCGAAACGGCTGCGGCCGGATGTGCAGTTGATCACATCCTAACCCGCCTGCCACTGCCTCACCCAGTCGAGTGGATAGAGCAGCATGATGATGTTGAGCAGCAGACCATCACGGATGATCAGTCCCACAAACAGTTCCGCTGCGACGAACAGGCAGACCGACACCCACACTGGTGCGCGCGACGCAACAATGAAGCCTGCGACCATCATGGTCATGTCGGACGCCGAGTTCAAAACGCTGTCGCCATAGTAATCCAGCGCGATGGTGTCTTCGCGGTACTTGTCGATGATCCAGCTGGTATTCTCGATGATTTCCCATGCTGCCTCGATGGCGGCTGCCAGCAACAGCCGCCAGCTGATGTTCAGCCGGGGCAGAAGAAAATGCAGGGCCATATAGAAGATGAGGCCGTGCAGCACGTGAGATGGCGAGTACCAGTCGAGAATGTGTTGCGAGTTTTCAGACGAGATCACCTGTCCATGCCACAATTTTACATATCCGCACTGGCAGATGAGATTGCGGCCGAGGCCGACCAGGCCTGCTGCCATACCGGCAGCTACAAAGGCCAGTGCGACCCAATGCTGGCGGTACAAAGTCAAGCGTCGGCCTCGGCTGCATGGGCTGACTTGCTGGTTATGGCGTCGGTAAAACGGGTCAGTGTCCGGGAGAACACGTCGGCGGGCAACATGATCTCGATGAGTTGAAAGCAGCTCTCATCATTGTGAGCCTGCTCCAGCGCTGCGGTCAATTGTGCCGGCGTCGACACCCTGGTTCCCTGGCCTCCCATGCTTTCAGCATGTTCGGCGAAGTGCCAGTCATCCAGGTCGTTGTATCCGGTGTCTTTCTGAAACGCCTTCAGCATGCCCCACGCCGTGTTGTTGAACAGCAGTACAATGGGGTTTAGCCCAAGACGCCTGCAGTTACCAAGCTCCCACCCGGTCATCTGGAACGCGCCGGCTCCCACCAGCACCAGCGGACGCTTGCCGCTGGCGGCCTGCAGACCAAGACCAAACGGAATGCCGGTGCCCATGGTTGCATAGTACCCCGGCGCCAGCAGGGCGGTATGTTCGATGTCCATGGCGGTGAACAGACAATCTCCCATGTCGGACGCGATCGGCATGACGC
>JABDRA010000583.1 GCA_013041995.1 Anderseniella sp.
ATCATGCGGTGCGCCACATCTTCCACTGCATCATCTCCCAGCGCTCCTGAAAACAGGTTGCCGCAAATCGCCCGTCCATCCTGCAATTGCTTGAAATGCACATCGGGCGACCAGATTGTGTGCTGCAAACGGAACGGCAGCGCATTCGTCTCGATCAATACTCCCGGTTCATTTTTCATTGGCAGTTTCTGACCACACTTTTCAGCAAGTTCACCTGTCATGACCCCGGCTGCAATAACCACATCATCCACATGGATGCGCCCTGCCGGGCTGATGATGACATGTCCGGCCTTGTCGCCCTGCTCAATAGCTGACACCGGCACACCGGCCAGAACGACCGCCCCGGCGTCCTGGGCGGCGCGCAGCATTACCTGAGTGACATGGCCTGCCTCTACCGTACCCTCGCCGTCCATCAACAGCGCCTTTGGCGGCAAATCGGCCAGTTCCGGTTCAAGCCTGCGTAATTCATCACGAACAACCAGTCTCACCGGATGGCCGAACCGGCCTAGTTCATCAAGGTGTTCATCCAGCTTGTCGTCGCGTGCCTCCCAGTTCAAAGATCCGGTCCACTGCGTCTCCAGAGCCCCGTTGAACTGCTTGTCCAGCCTGCGATGGGCCTGAATGGCCGCAATCCGCATCTCGTAATAGTCGACACGGGTCACAAAACTGGCGTTTATCCAGCCCATTGATCGCGAAGACGCCCCCGATGCGGGCTCATGGGCTTCAAATACGGAGACCCTGCAACCGGCCAGTGCCAGTTCACGCGCAATACAGGCACCGATAATGCCTGCTCCAATGATACCGACATGCTTCAATGTGGACCTCTCCGCCAAACCATCAAAAAGGCCGCTCAACCTTACATGTCGAGCGACCTTTTATAACTCATTCCTGCCTATTCCGGCATATCAGACCAGCGGTTTGCCTGTCTACTCCTCGCCGATCTCGCCTTCGATACGTTGCATCTCATCTTTGAGTTGCAGTTTTCGGCGCTTTATTCGAGCTATTTCCACACTGTCCATCGAAGGATGCTGCAAGGCACTGTCCAGTTGACTTTCCAACGCCTGGTGTTTTGCGCTCAACTCCGACAAATGTGACTGAAGAGACATATTGAACCTCCTGCAAGTTGTGAAACGGATATTCAAAGTCTGGCATGCAACAAGCGCCAAGTCGATGCGATTTGTGCCCATTTGAGGTGAATTGTTTGTAAGCTAGGCAATGAAACCTTGCAAAAGCCGCCTAATACCCGGAAAAATACGACCAGCCACGCACACAAAGGGATGCAGCTTTACATGAGCAATGGGCCAAACAAGGACAGTATGGTGGCCTTGTTGAACAAACTGAAGCAGCACCATCGCGACCTGGATGTTGCAATTGATTCGCTGGTAGCCACCGGCAGTGCCGATCAGCTGCAGCTGCGCAGGCTGAAAAAGGAAAAGCTTGCCCTGAAGGACCGCATCGCCAAGATTGAGGATGACTTCCTGCCGGATATCATTGCCTGATAAATCCGTTTACGATTGCTCATACGCCCGATCCAGTTGGTAAAACAGGTTGAAATTCACAGAATCAGCGTTGCGCTGCTAAGCGTTATTCATATAATCGCGCGCTTTCCCGGATCCCGGCAGGCGCGGCCAGTCAGACATCGGGCAACGCGAAGGCATAATGACATGGCTAGGGTCAGGACCCATTAATCTTATGCAATTCTGTTTGCAAGAAAGCAGTCGAATGATGGTGAAAAAGCGCAAGACAAGGCTTTGTGCCTTTTCGAGCATTTTTCGCCTTCAGGCGGGTGTTTTCTTGCAAACCCGAAGGGCGGGGTCTATTTTGCCCCTGACAGCGTTGAAAGGTCTTGAAAACCGGACGGTTTCCTGCGCCCTTTCGCCTTGTCAAAGTCAAAATACCCTCCCGCAGAATGGATAAGATTAATGGGTCCTGACCCTAATTCCAGCAAAAATGACGTTGCCATCATCATGGGAAGTCAGTCCGACTGGCCGATCATGACAAACGCCGCCGATACGCTTGCAGCGCTTGGCATTTCCCATGAAGTACGCATTGTATCAGCACACCGCACGCCTGACCGACTGTACGAGTTTGCCAGACATGCCCGCGACGAAGGCTTCAAGGTCATTATTGCCGGCGCCGGGGGGGCTGCACACCTGCCCGGCATGACGGCCAGTCTTACCCCGCTGCCGGTTTTCGGTGTGCCTATAGAAAGCAAGTCGCTACACGGTGTTGACTCGCTACATTCAATTGTCCAGATGCCGGCCGGCATCCCCGTCGGGACATTGGCAATCGGCAAGCCAGGCGCGGTAAACGCCGCACTTCTTGCAGCTGCCGTGCTGGCCTTGAGTGACTTTGATGTGGCAGAAAAGCTGGATTCCTGGCGCGCTGCGCAAACGAATTCAGTGGCGTCTGTCCCGGGTTCAGGTTAGCCGGTTATGAGTATCGACTCGCTCCCACGCAGCAGTGTTATCGGCATACTGGGCGGCGGCCAGCTTGGGCGGATGCTGGTTATGGCGGCGGCCCGTCTCGGCTTCAAAGCCCACGTTTACTCGCCTGCCGGGGACAACCCCGCATTCGCTGTCTGCCATCAGTACACCCAGGCCGAATTCAATGATGAGGCAGCCCTGAGAGCATTTGCCGAGACCTGTGATGTGGTCACTTATGAGTGGGAAAACGTGCCCGTCGACGTCTGTGACCTGATTGAGACAGCTTGCCCGGTCCGACCCGGCGCAGATGTGTTACGGATTTCACAGGACCGGATCGCGGAAAAAACCTTCATCTCCGGCCTTGGCATTCCGGTGCCGGACTTTCATCCGGCGGGAACTTTGGCCGAGCTTGAAGAAGCCGTCGCCCAGATTGGCCGCCCCTGCGTCCTGAAAACCCGCCGCTTCGGATATGACGG
>JABDRA010000585.1 GCA_013041995.1 Anderseniella sp.
ATCGCCACATGTGACGACTTCATCAAGTCACTCGAACTGGTGATGGGAGGACAGACCGTCCTGCCGTCGGAAGCTCTGGAATCGATTCTCCTGCGCCAGGCTGCCGGCAAACCAACAGCCAACACCCGGCTGGATGCAGCGCCAATCGAGATGCCGGTCAGCGGTCCAAACGCGCCACGTTTCTCGGCCCGCGAACTTTACATTCTGCGCTGTCTGACCGAGGGCAGCTCCAACAAGGTGATTGCCCGCGAATGCGACATCGCCGAGGGCACCGTGAAGGTCCATGTCAAGGCGATCATGCGCAAGACAAAAGTGCAGAACCGGACCCAGGCAGCGATCTGGGCATTGAACAACCGGGCGCTGGTGTGGCCTGTCACAGATGATCCGTGCCGCGACCCGGCAGCAGAACGGCCGATCATCAAAATTGCGGTTGGAACCCAAAAAGACAACACGACACTGCCTAAGGCAGCCGAGCAGGTGGAGCAGGATGTCGGTATCGCAGCGCACTCCATAAGACGTATTGCTGGAACCGGCATCACTACAAAGGCCTATTGATCTGATGGCACAGTGCAAGCGGCAATCCGTTAGTCTACCGCAACGTATATTGACTGCGTCCGGCAGCCACCTGCAGCGACTGTTCAACTCGGTGATCCTGAAGCCGCTATGCATGGTTGCTGCATCAGCGGTGCTTGTTTGCAGCGTACATGCATTTGCAAAGGACAATTTGGCAACGGCTGAAGTGATTATCGCGCCTGCCATGCAGGAACCGAGCTATCTTGAGCCGGCCGTGGATCCGGTGTTCCAGACGACGTTTGTGAAGGTCACAAATCCAGGCAATAACGGAGCAGGGATTGTGCCTTGCGATCCCAAGTATTGCACTCATCGCTACTCCAGCGCGCAGGCGTGGAATGCGGACCAGAGTCTGTTGCTTATCGCCAACGGCTGCAGTGGCTGGTGTTTTCTTGACGGACAGACCCATCAATCCCTGTTTCAACGCCGGATACCAACGGCATGCGAGTGGCACCCAACCGATCCCAAACTGATGATTTGTGTGCATGGCAATGGGGTGCTGACATGGGCACCGCGTGAAAATCACATCATCCCGGTCTGGCAGTCTGAAAACTACTTTGCGTTCGAATTCGGGCCGGGCAACGGCAACCCCTCCCACGACGGCACCCGGATAGCGTTGAAGGCCCGCACCAAAACCGGTGAAAAGGTCGCATTTGCATATGACCTGTCTGCCAGGCGCAAGTTTCCCGACATTGCGCTTGCCGAACTGTCTGGTGAGAACAATCATGTCATCATATCACCGTCAGGCCGCTATATCTTTCTGTTCCAGGAACCGGTGGACGGCGTGGAGCAGGCTTATGTCTTCACCGCTGAAGGCAAGCAGATACAGCACTGGACAGAGCATCATCGGCCCGGGCATGGCGACATGGCGATCGATGCAGATGGCAATGATGTTTATGTGGGTGTCAGCAAATCTGATCCCGACAGGTACCATATCATCAAGCGCCGATTGAAGGACGGGGAAGTCACTGTATTGGCGCCGTACGGTGATGGTAATCATGTATCAGCGCGCAATATCCACCTGCCGGGTTGGGTTTTTGTGAGTTACAGCGGCGAGTACAGTGATCTCCAAAACGAGAACGCGGTGCCGACGGACAGGGCGCCCTTCTACCAGGAGGTAGTCGCCCTGCGTATCGACGGTAGCGGTGAAATCCGCCGGATCGCACAAACCCGCAACGTAGACCATGATTACTGGAGTGAAACGCATGCATCGCCGTCGCCGGACGGGTCACAGGTTATATGGTCCAGCAACTGGGGGCGCGCGGGCGGCGCGGTTGCGGATTATGTCTCGCGAATGTCATGGCCCGACAACATCACACGAACGTCGCAGACCACTGGAACAACCGATCAACGGGAGACCGAAAATGCCGATCGATAGCGTATCAAAAACAACGCATAGTTATTCAAGACGCGTTAAGCCGACCCGGCGTCTGCGGTTTGGAGTTCGATGTGTCCTGCTGTCGGCGTTTCTATGGCCGTTCAGCGTGCAGGCATCGGCGGAGTACCGGGTGGGTGCCGGAGACCAATTGGAAATACTGGTATTCGGCGTTCCCGAACTGCAGCGGCGCACGCCGGTGCAGCCGGATGGTACCATTTCGTTTCCACTGCTGGGTACGCTGACGGTGGCTGGCCGGCCGCTTCCCGAGATCAGGGCTCGCATAAAAGCAGCGCTTGCATCGAAGGTCTATCGCCAGAGAACTTCCAGCGGTTCAGAACAAGCCATCGTGATTGGTATCGATGAGATCACTGTGACCGTGGCCGAGTACCGACCGATCTACGTAAAGGGCGGTGTCGCTAAGGCGGGTGAATATCCTTTTCGACCCTCAATGACCGTTCGAAAGGCGGTGGCGTTGTCTGGTGGTTATGACATTCTGCCTGTGAAGATAAGCAATCCGTACCTGGATACGGCTGATTTCCGCGGCGAATATGAAGCGCTGTGGCTGGAGTTTGCCAAGCAGCAGGCCAGGGTATGGCGCCTGAAAGCCGAACTTGAGGGCCGTGATGTCGACGACCACACGGTTTCACAGAAAATTCCTGTCGATGCGCCGATTTCACGTGTCATGATTGCCCAGATTGTGAATTTGGCCACCGATCAGCTTGTGACCCGGCGGGCGGATCATGAACGCCAAGAGGCATTCTTGAAGCAAAGTATCGAGCAGATGGACAAGCGGATCGAAACGATGTCGCAACGGGAAGCGCAGGAAAAACAGGGTGCCGCCTCCGATACGCAGGACCTGGAGCGGATCGCCACCCTCCATGCCAATCGGACCCTTGTCCATAGCCGCCTTATCGAGGCTCGCCGCAATGTCCTGTTGTCGGTAACCCGAAACCTTGAAACTACCGCAGAGCTCATGCAATTGAGGCAACAAAAGACCGATCTGGAGCGACAACTGGACCGGCTCGCCGACACGCGCAGCATAACCCTGCTGAAAGAGCTGGAAGACGCGACAGTTCGTCTTGGCGAAGTTCGCAGCAAGCTTCAAAGTGTCGGTGAAAAACTGCGATACACGGCGATGGCGAAAGCTCAGTTTGCAGACGGTGACCAAAAGAGGCCGGTCATCACGGTGCATCGCAGGGATAGTGCGGGGGGGCAAAAACAGGTCGTGGATGAGGCGTTCGAACTACAGCCGGGCGATGTTGTTGAGATTGCCGTCGGCAGGTGAGCACCAGCAACCTTCGTTTTGCCCGAGACCTCATCGTCAACGGATGATGCCATATATACCGGGCCACAAGTCGAGCCGCCGCCGGATGAAAACTGCCATCGCCACGTTCCACAGGACGATCGAGATCGTGGTGGCGTATGCAGCACCTGTCAGGCCAAACTGCTTGATCATCAAAAACGAGATAATGACATTGGCGGCTGCGCTCAGCACGAGAA
>JABDRA010000586.1 GCA_013041995.1 Anderseniella sp.
ACAAGATTGGCGATATCAGGTTTTGCATGCTGGTCACCAGCAACGGCGCCGGCCTTCGTGCCCGCCCCATGGCTGCGATTGCCGACGAAGACGCCGGCATGATCCGCTTCATAGCCAACAAGCAGGACTACAAGGACAACGAAATCAACAATGATCCGGAGATTTGTCTGACCTTCGCTGACAACTCATCAAACACTTTTGTCAGCGTCACAGGCACCGCACGCGTCGAGCACCGGCCGGAGATGGTGCGCAAACACTGGGTCAGTGAAGCAGATGATTATTTTGAGCACGGTTCTAATGATCCAGATGCCATTCTGATCGAGGTGATGCCACGGGTTGGAGAATATTGGGATGGGCCCGGCGCCATAGCCACTGCGTTCGAGACCGTGCGCGCGAGTGTGACTGGCGATACACCGGACATGGGCGAAAACAAAACCGTCCGGCTCTCATAAGCCCATCAGTCAAACTACAAGGAGATATCCCATGTCACATGCTGACAAATTATCGGACACAGCCGCCCGCGCGGCAGAAGAAGCTGCATCCACGATCACGGACAAGGCCCGCGATACCGTCGACCTTGTGGAAAAGACTGCCAGCGAAGCAATTGATGACCAACGCAATTCAGCGTCCCGGTATGTAACTGACCTGGGCACGGCGGCGTTCTCTGCTGCGCACAGCCTCAGTAACTCCGGTCATACACGGTCGTCGGAATATGCCAGCGTCGCCGCACGTGCCCTGGATGAAGCCGGTTATCAGCTGTCCTCGTACGATGTAGGCAATCTTGTAGATGATGCTGCCGACGTTGTGCGTCGCAATCCTGGTCTCAGCGCTGCGATCGCTGCGCTTGCCGGCTATTCGCTGGTCAAGCTGGCCTCAAGCAGCCGCAAACGGGAGTACTAGCATGTCAACACGTCAAGCACCTATTAGCCAACTCCGGATGATCGCCGATGACATGGTCCTGCTGGTCAATCAGGAGGTGACCCTGGCAAAACAGGAACTCGACCTCAAGGTCAGCCAGGCCATGTACGGTGTTGCCGCCATAGTGGCAGGAACGCTCGCAGCATTCATCGCCGTGTGGGTACTGGTACAGGCCCTGATAGACGGCGTTGCGACGCAAATGCCTGATTGGGCCGCAGCCCTCATTGTCGGAGGCGTTTTCGCAATTGCCGCGATGATTTTCATCCGCCTCGGATCGAACCGGCTCGCACCGGATCATCTGAAACCGCACCACACCATCAACTCTGTGACGCGCACTGCGCGCACCATCAAGGAGAACATGAAATGACACAGTCGACAGAATCAACCATCGAGAAAACCAAGGACGCCATCGAAGAAACCCGCGACCGGGTGCGCGAGCGTGTCAACAACATGCAGGATGAGCTTTCCGCATCAGCCCTGCTGGACAGGTTTGCGCCGCGTGGGCAGCCATTGTCGGAAAGCATCCGCAAGGTAAGTGATGCAGCGAAACGCAATCCGGTAGCGACAGCACTGCTGGCCGGTGGCGCGATGCTGCTGGGTCGAGAAGTGCTCGCCGGTTCCAATGGTCGGATTGCCACCTATGCTGACGAGAAGGACGCTGCCGCCCGTGTCGGCAAACATGTGGAGTCAGTAAAGGAAGCGGCCACGGACATGGCTGAAAGTGCGTCGGAAGTGACCGAAACTGCAAAACGTAAAGCACTGAAAGGTGTCGATGCTGCCTCGGATACCGCAGAGGAATTGCTCCGTTCAGGCAGGCAGCAGGCCGATTTGGCTTACAGGTCGGCAAATCGCGCCGTGCGCGCCGGTACGACCGACGCAGCAAAGGCCGCTTCGACCGGCAAGCGCTGGGTGGAAGACAACCCGGTGGCGGCCGGACTTGCGTGTGTCGCTGTTGGTGCGCTGGCGGCGTCATTCTTCACCGCCAAACCGATCTCTGATTATCGCGAAGACGATCACGATGATGACCACGACCGGCCGGCCACGAAAGCGACCAAGATTAAATCAGGTGCGTCGAGAAGCACCGCTGTCAGGAAACCGGCGGTCCCGAAGTCTACAAAGGCGAAGCAGGTCAAGCGTAAAGTGAACACGAGTGGAGCCAAGACCGTAAAGACCGGCGTGAAAACTTCGTCATCTGCGTCGAGCAGTTCTGCACGCTCGATCAAGCCAGCCGGAACCACCTCGCCAACGGACATTGCGAACCGTACTGACGGTTACACAAGACTTCCAAGCTAGGACATCGGATGACCGAGCAGCCGGCAAGCTCAAACCTCCCGCGTTACGCGCCTTCACCCTGGCACTACGGTGCCGGGGTTTGGCTTGTGGCAAGCAAACAGGTTGCCTCGAACTTTATTGATCACCGTCTATCGCTGACGGCAGCCGGTGTTGCGTTCTTCGGCTTCCTGTCGCTGTTCCCGGCAATTGCGGCTTTTGTCATTATTTATGGGTTGATTGCGGATCCAGGCGAACTACGTGCACACGTTCAGTCCCTTGCATCGGTTCTGCCGGGGCAGGTCGTTTCGGTATTCAGCGATCGATTGGAAAACGTCGTTTCCAGCGGTAATACAAGTGGCCTAAGCACCGGTGCACTGATATCCATTGCCATCACCTTCTGGTCCGGGTCGCGAGGTGTTGCCGCGCTGGTCGACATGATTGGCGTGGCCTACCGGCAACTGGACACCCGCAGTTACCTGCGGTCTTCAATCTTGTCGCTGATCCTGACCGTTGGCATGTTATTGATGCTGCTGGTGACTTTGACCCTGGTGGCCGTCGTGCCGGTTATTCTCGAATATATCCCGTTGCCACCGCTTGCGGCCGACCTGCTGGCGCTGACACGGTGGCCGATCGTCCTCACCCTGTTTTGTTCCAGCCTGTGCATTTTGTACAAACTGGCCCCGGACCGTGACGATGCCCGCTTTGTCTGGCTTCTGCCAGGTTCACTGCTCGCCACAGTCCTGTGGGGCATCATGTCGGTGGGCTTTTCGTATTATGTGGAAAATTTCGGCAGCTATGATGCCACCTTCGGCGCATTATCCGCGATCATCGTGCTGCTGTTATGGTTATATTACTCAGTGCTCATCGTTGCTCTTGGTGCGGAATTGAACGCTGAGCTGGAATTGACCACCAAGGTTGATTCCACGACCGGTCCTTCACGCCCACGGGGAAAGCGTGGTGCCTATGTCGCAGACAATGTGAAAGACTTGCCCGTGCCGTGAGTCCCAAAAAGGCCGCCCATGATTGCGCATGGACGGCCGTTGCAGTTGCCCCGGTTGCTCATGTTCGAGCTACACCCTGTTCCAGCGGAATGAGCGGATTTCACGGGTGCAGCCTTCTTCATCATTTTTTGCTGCAGCTTCCTGGGCGCGTTTGATGGCGTCGCGGGCGCGAGTGCTTCTTTCCTGGGCGTTGGTCCAGGATTCCAATGGCTTGCTCAAGGGCTCTTCACCAGACAGATCGACAATGCGGCCATCTTCCATGATGACCAGCATTGGATCTTTTTGTGCCAGAGCCATTGCCTTGGCGCGTTCTTTCTTTTCCGTCTCTTCATAACTCTTTGCTTCGCTCTCGGACTTGCCAAGCAACTCGGCACATGTGGGTTCTGCGTGTGCTGCGGGTGCAATCGCAAACGCGATGGTGACACCGGCAATTGCAGCGATTGAGCGTTTCATGTTCGGGTCTCCTTTCCAGACTTCAAGTGTTTCCATTTGGTCCCTGCGAACCAATGGACCACACGTGTCATGGTTCCAAAAAACCGGCCAGTGAACTTGGCCCCTGGCCGGTTGACATGGTTTCATCGAAATTATCGGCGTCAGGACAGTGTTGAGCGCCAGTCTTCTACTTCCTTTTCGGCACGGTCTTTTGTCCAACCGTATTTTTCCTGCAGCTTGCCGGCGAGCGCGGTCTGCTCACCCTCGATGACATCCACTTCGTCATCGGTCAGTTCGCCCCACCTTGACTGGGCGGATCCCTTAAGCTGCTTCCAGTTTCCCTTGATGATGTCCCAATTCATGATGTTCTCCTCTTCGGCTGGTGAATGTGGAAAGTTAACGGTTTTACAGATCGGCGGTTCCAAAGAAAAAGCGACTTTGTCAAAGAGAGATGAGATCGGATGCAAAAGAGTGGTCGGGTAGGGCGAAAAATAACCCTGATGCCGTTTATTGGTATGCTTTTACCCAGGCGTTTGTCACTAATGGGTCAGCCGGCGTCAAAATTTTTCATCGTCAGATGTGCAACCTTTTTACCCATCAGCAGTTTACTCGTTATGAA
>JABDRA010000590.1 GCA_013041995.1 Anderseniella sp.
GCAACTGATCTTGTGGGGCAGGTTCACGAAACTCTTGGCAGGCACCGTGAAGATGACAGCCGGGAAGGTTGGATCAGCGGAATGTCGGAAAAGGAAGGCCGTCTTCACCCTGCAGCAGGCGGTCTTCGCATCGGCAAGATACTACCGGACAGGAAACAACACGAACCGGCAGATGCCGATCTTGAATGGGATCGGGATGGCCAATACTTCCACTATCTGACAAAGTGGATGCATGCTCTGGGTCAGGTCCAGATCGCTACCGGCGACAGGAAGTATGTTCGCTGGGCACGTGAGCTTGCCAAGGCCGCGTGCGAGGCTTTCGCACGGCGGGCCAACCACGGCACTGTTACCGGATTGTACTGGAAAATGAACGTGGACCTGACATATCCGGTGGTTGCGTCCATGGGACACCATGATCCCCTTGACGGTTATATTACGCTTCTCGAAATCGACCGGTCCCTGCCGCAAAAAGATCGCGGACAGCCAGCACTTGATCTCTCCGGTGAACTCAGCATTTTCAAACAGCTTTGTATTGGCCGGGATTGGGTGACCAACGATGCGCTCGGCATTGGCGGGCTGCTTTTTGATGCCTGCAGACTCATACAGCTGACACCCGGCGATGATCGCGAGTTCGTAAATGCGATGTTGATCTCGCTTCTTGAAGCATCCCATACAGGATTGCGGCATTTCCTGAGTGGCGGCACCCTGCAGGAAAGTGCGGCACAACGACTGGCATTCCGAGAGCTGGGTCTCTCAATCGGGATTCATGCCATACCACTAATACTTGCAAGGCTCGACCAATCTGGCGACGTGGAACTGAGCTCCCGCACTAAACCATTGATCGTTGATCTGGAACGTGTTGTGCAATTGGCTGATGCAATTGAGGACTTCTGGCTGCAGCCCGCTCACAGGCGGTCCCGCAGCTGGCAGCATCACGAGAACATCAACATGGTTATGCTCGCTTCCAGCCTGATGCCTGATGGCGTGTTGCGGCTCCGGACATGAAGTCTGTTTCGTCCATGACCTCATGACGAGGAACAGGTGACGATGCCGTTCAGTTGGTCGTTGAGAGGCAAGGTTTGGCGCCGCTTGATTCAGATCATGAAGGGGTTTGCGGCAACGGCGTAGATTGCGGTCAGTACCGACGACCTTGAACAAGAGACATTTCCCGATGGCAACCGTATCGCCCATAAAACCATCGTCACTTCGCATGGAGACCGACCCACGTTCACTTGGTTTTAAATCAACGGATGAACTGGGGCCAATCGACAGTCTGATTGGTCAGGAACGCGCCCTTGGAGCGATCCGGTTTGGCAGTTCCATAGACCAGCCGGGATACAACTTGTTTGCGTTAGGGCCACAAGGCACCGGTCGGCACACGGCCATCCTTTCATACCTTGAGGGCAAGGCTGCTGACGAGCCTGCTCCATTTGACTGGGTCTATGTACACAATTTTGAGACAGCCCACAAACCGCACGCAATGCGATTGCCTGCCGGTATCGCGATCCGGTTCAAAGACGCCATGAAGGAGATGGTTGACGATTTGAGGGTGGCTGTTCCGGCGCTGTTTCAATCAGATGAGTATCGTGAAAAGCGCAGCGCCATCGATGGCGAATTTGAAGATTTGCACGATCAGGCATTTGAAGGGCTGCGTGAGAAGGCGGAGGCGCAAGATATTGCCATTTTGCGGACACCAATGGGTTTTGGCCTGGTGCCGACGTCAGACGGGCAGGTCATCAAACCTGAAGTTTTCAATGCGTTGCCTAAAGAACAGCGCGCTGCAATCGAAGAGCGTATTACTGCTTTACAGGATGACCTGCAGGCAGTGCTGGAACGTCTGCCTCTGTTGCAAAAAGAACATCGCGATCGCGTCAGGCAATTGCATGCCGATCTTGCCGGCAGCGTGGTTGACGCATCGATCAAGGCGGTCACTGTAAAGTTTGAGGGCATTACGGAGATTCAACAGCACCTGTCGGAAGTGCGCAAGGATATCGTTGAACGAGCTGACATGTTTCTGGAGAAGCCGGACGGAGAAAACTCAAGCCCGTTTCCGGAGGCTTTTTCATCTCAAGGTCCAGATCCCAGATTCAACCGGTATCTGATAAATGTCATGGTCGCAAATGACAGCGATGGCGATCACAAAGGCGCACCGCTTGTCACCGAGGATCATCCGACACTCGCCAATCTGGTGGGGCGGATTGAACACGTCTCACAATTTGGTGCACTGGTGACCGATTTTACCATGATCCGTCCCGGTGCCCTGCATCGTGCCAATGGCGGCTATCTTGTGCTGGATGCCAGGAAAGTCCTCAGCGAACTGTTCTGCTGGGAAGCGTTGAAGCGGGCATTGCGCAGTGAAACCGTGACAATCGTCTCTGCTGCAGAACAACTCAGCCTTGTTAACACGGTGTCTCTTGAACCGGAGCCAATTCCTCTGAAGGTAAAGGTGGTTCTGATCGGGGAGCGAATTCTCTACTATCTCCTGAACTCCCTGGATCCTGATTTTGCTGATCTTTTCAAGGTCCAGGTGGACTTTGACGAAGAGCTTTCCAGAAGCGATGAAAACACCAGACTGTATGCCAGCCTGATTGCCACCATAGCCGGCAAGCATGGTCTTCGGCCACTCAACGCAACCGCAGTTGCCAGAGTGGTTGACGAGGCTGTGCGATATGCACAGGACGCTGAGCGGCTTTCGCTAAGGATCGGCCTGCTTGCCGACCTGCTTCGCGAGGCGGATTTCTGGGCTGGCGAAGCAAAACGCAAAACGATAAACATTCGCGATGTCGAGCGCGCCATATCTGAGCAGATAAACCGCTCGGACCGGATCCGTGAACGAAGTCATGAAGCGATCACACGCGATACGGTGCTGATCGAAACTGATGGCGAAGCGGTTGGTCAGATCAACGGTTTGTCCGTAATCGGGCTGGGCAATTTCAGCTTCGGACAGCCGACACGAATTACGGCGCGTGCACGCATGGGGTCAGGCAAGCTGATCGATATCGAGCGTGAAACCAAGCTTGGCGGGCCGCTGCACTCAAAGGGCGTTCTCATTCTGTCTGCGTTTTTGTCGGCGAACTTTGCTCTTGAAATGCCCATATCGCTTTGGGCCAGTGTGGTCTTGGAGCAATCCTACGG
>JABDRA010000601.1 GCA_013041995.1 Anderseniella sp.
TCAACACCAAGATCTCCACGGGCCACCATGATGGCATCTGCCTGATCGATGATGTCGTCCAGGTAATTGAGCGCCGACGGTTTTTCAACCTTGACCATGATGCCGGCCTTGTCGCCGATGATGGCGCGGGCTTCTGTGACATCTGACGGCTGTTGCACGAAGGACAACGCGACCCAGTCTATGTCCAGTGTCAGGGCATAATCGAGATCGGCGAGGTCCTTTTCTGTCAACGGCGTGAGCGGGATGATGGTGTCGGGCAGGTTGACGCCCTTGCGCGCCGACAGGACACCACCGAAGATCACGCGGGTCTCGATGGTCTGGTCATTGGCCGATGTTACTTCCAGCCGGATGCGACCATCATTGAGGAGCAGGTTTTCACCGGGTTTGACAGCCTGGAAGATCTCCGGATGAGGCAGATGAACGCGGGTTTCGTCGCCCGGTGCCTCATTCATGTCGAGAGTAAAAGTGTCGCCCGCACTGATGGTGACTTCTTCGCTGACAAACGTATCGATACGCAGTTTCGGGCCCTGCAGGTCGACAAGCACGGCGATGGGCCGGGAGTGCTTCTTCTCGATGCGGCGGATAATGTCGTAGCGGGATTTCAGATTGGGATGATCGGAGTGGCTCATATTGATGCGGAACACATCCACACCTGCGAGAAACAGTTTCTCGATCATCTCTTCGGTTTCGGACGCCGGCCCCAGGGTTGCGACAATCTTCGCCTGTCTTTGCCGCCTCACGTCCCTACCACCTTATTGTTTTTAATTACCGCTCTACTGGGTCGCAGCGGGAGCCGCCTGGGTTTTTGCACCTTCAAGCCTGATGGTCCAGTCCGTGTTTTCACCGGTGTCCACTTCAAAGTAACCGGTTTGCTTGTACCCGCGTTCCTGGCAGCTTTTCAAACCGCGGATTGTGAAGAGTTTATCACGGCTGCACATTTGGGCGTTGCCGCCCCAGGACCCGCCATTGTCATAGTCGACCGCGTAAATATAATACCAGCGCGCGATCAGAGGGCCTTTCAGCAGCGTTTCGCAAGCATTGGCGGCAATGTTCCACCAGCCTTCAGAGGCCCAGCCCTGTTGATCCTTGTAGCCCAGGGCGACACCAACGCGACTGGGTGTCAAATTGCAAAGTTTGAGGTCTGCGTGTGCAGGTGCTGGCTGTACTAGAAATGCCGGCGCAGCGACAGCCAACGCAAGAAGAAGTGAACGCTTCATATTCAGTCTTTCCCAGTGACGCGTGCGCAAGGCACAACGTCATCCATCCCTATTTCGAATCCTGTCCAGCCATCACCAGTGTGACTACACGACCGACCGATGCCAAGTCTATTGTGACGGCTCCCGAGTCATGTTTGGCCAGTCCCAAATTGCCATCGCAAAAATGGCAGTTCAATGGCATGATATTACTTCGTCACGTTACAACTTATCAACGTGTTCTGTGATCCGGTCAAGCATGCTTGATGCATGGTGGACAATCGCAGGGCGCGTTCTATAGTCCAACGCATCATGAATATTGCCTCTACCGTTTCTCACCCCGGTCCGCATCGGCCTGCAGACATTGCAGGCTTCGACAGTCATTACGTGTTGCCGGGCGACCGGAGCTGCGGAATGCTGCTGATTTGCGATCATGCCAGAAACGCACTGCCGGCAGCATATGGAGATCTGGGCCTGCCGGCATCGGATTTTGACCGGCATATTGCCTATGATATCGGCGTTGAAGCGGTTGTGAACGGCTTGTCGGCCAGGCTGGGTTTGCCTGCAGTGTTGTCGTGTTTTTCCAGATTGCTGATTGATCCCAACCGGGGTGTCAACGATCCGACATTGATCATGCAACTGTCTGACGGGGCGGTGGTGCCGGGCAACCGTGACATGGATGAGGCGGAGCGGAAATTCAGGTTGTCTCACTTCTACCAGCCCTATCATCATGCCATCGATGCAGAGATTGACGCCGCGATAGCGGAAGGGTCACCGCCGGTACTGCTTTCGGTGCACAGCTTTACGCCTGCCTGGAAAGGGCTGGCGCGTCCCTGGCATGCCGGTTTCCTGTGGGAGGATGACAGACGATGTTCTGACCTGTTCATTCAGGCATTGTCGGCTGATCCCAACCTGATGGTTGGAGACAACGAACCTTATGCGGGCGGGCTCGCCGGAGACACCATGAACATGCACGCGGTCAGGCGCGGACTGCCACACACGCTGCTGGAAATCCGTCAGGATCTGATTTCAGATGACCAGGGCATATCACAATGGATTGAGCTTCTGGCCAGCGCTATTGAAGCGATGATTGGCAATAACCAGATCAAGGATCTGGTGTCGTAAGAACTAGCCTGCAGGAGAAACATGATTATGGAT
>JABDRA010000611.1 GCA_013041995.1 Anderseniella sp.
GGCTTGTCCGCGAGAAGATCAAAGCTGTTCGCAACTTCCCATCCGCCTCAATCTGCAGTGCCTCAAAGTTGTTCGAAATGCTGGTGCCACCTTGAATGACCGCTCTGCTGACGCACGCTAGTCGTTACAGTAGGAATGCTGCAACTGCGCTTTGATGCTGCGTCAGCAATAGCTGCACCTGCACAAGTCCGGTTTGTCCGGAGGGTGTGTGGAAACTCGTTTGATCGGGATGCCCGCTGTTGTTTTGGACGTTTGTGTCCTTTTTGACGTGAGATCATCATTTCGGCGGACAGGGTGGATTGCGGGGTCGCTGGTGGCCACCTGAGAAGGATCAGGCATATTTCGCAAATTTCAGGGCAAATGAGGCCGCTTACGCCTTCATGGCTGCAATCATGGCCGGTACGCCCATGATCTTCATCACGCGGGTCATGTTGTAGGCGAGTACGTGCAGTGCCATCTCGGTGGCGACGTTTTTCAGGGTACGCATCTTGAAGTGTGTCGCCCCCATCCAGGATTTGATCGTGCCGTAGGGATGCTCAACCGTCATGCTACGCACGGCGAGTTGAGTGGGGGCCTTGTCCAGCCGCTGCTGCACCCGTTCCAGAACGTCTTCGTGTTCCCAGCGTCGAATGCGGCGTTCCTTGCTGTTTGTGCATTTGTCCTTAATCGCGCAGCCCGCGCATTCGCTCGACCAATATGTCCGGATCGCTTTGCCGTCTTGCTGGCCGGTAAATCGGTAAGTCAGCTTCTCGCCTGCTGGGCAAACGTAAATGTCTTGGTCAGCGGCATACGCAAAGTCAGCCTTATCGAACTGCCCGCGAGCCCCGGCATTCGAGGTCATGGGTTTGGGAACAACAACCGAGATACCAGCATCTTCGCTGGCAACAATTTCTTCGCCTTTGTAATACCCCTTGTCCGCGATTGCTGTGAGCTGATCTGTCGTCATGACATCGTCTGCTGCCGCGGCCATCATCGACAAAGCATCACGGTCAAATCCAAGCATCGTAACTTCATGCGCAACGATCAGGTGGTGATCGGCTTCGACAGCGGTTTGAACATTGTAACCGACAATGCGCGGCATCCGCGCCGTCGTCGCCATGGATCGGGCATCAGGATCCGTCAACGAGACTTGGGTTTCGCCGGTCTCATCCATGCGCTGTTCAATTGATTTGTAGCGCACGGCCTCTTTTTGCAGATGTTCCAGCTTTCTCAAGGTGCGTTCCATGCGAGCCTCTGGCAGCACCGTGCCAGTCTGCTCAAACACGGCGTCAGCGCGATCCAACTCACCCAGATAACGCTCGATTGCCTTGTCGATCTCACCCAACTTCTGACGCAGCTTACCGCGCGTATAATTCTTGGCCTTGGCATTCAAAGCTTTGAACCGGCTGCCATCAATGGCAACGACATCGCTGTCTAGCAAATCCATGTTGCGACACAGGGCAACGAACTGCTGACATACCTTGCGGATCGCAGGCCCGTTATCTTTGCGGAAGTCTGCAATCGTCTTGAAGTCTGGCTTCAGCCGACCCGTCAGCCAAATGAGCTCCAGATTGCGACCGCACTCACGTTCCAACCGCCGCGATGACTGTATCTGGTTCAAATAACCGTAGAGGTAAATCCGCAGCATCAACCCAGGATGATAACCCGGTCTGCCAGTGGCAGCGGGTTGCACATTGAAGCCAAGCGCTGCGAGATCAAGCATGTCACTAAAGGCATCAATGGCACGGACAGAGCTGTTCTCGTCAACATAATCATCAAGGTGTTCAGGCAGCAACATCGTCTGCTGGCGATCCAAACCTTCGATAAATTGTGTCATCAACAACCTCCGATCCAATTACGGAAATCATACCATCAGTCCGGTCAAAATGGGGGAGTTTTCACACACCCTCTCCGCACAGCAGCCCTTGGTAACCTCCGCAGCGAAAGTCCGCTTCGTTCCGATTCTGTGGAAAAACAACGTGTTGCTGGGGCAGAAAGTGCGGCTCTAAGCTGGGCGCAAGCGCCTTTCCTGTCAGGCTTTGCGCGTTTGC
>JABDRA010000612.1 GCA_013041995.1 Anderseniella sp.
GAAAAGAAGAAATTCTCATAAGCCTGAAGACTGAAGCCCGGCTCCATCCAGAACTGGGTTCGCTCGAAAACGCTGAACACAACGGTAAGCGCCATCGGCAGGGCAAAGAACAGCAGCATGAAGGCGACAGGCAGGTAGAAAACCCACTTCACTGAGCGCTCTTTCAGGTCTAAGCGATAGGTACCGGCGGGGTGGTCCCCGCCGGTCGCAATCTGTGTGCTGTCGGACATCTATGCTTAAGCCGCCTGAACGCGCGACCACCAGTCCTGGTAGGCGCGGATCTGGGTCGGGAAAACATTCTGCCACGAGTTGCCAGGCACAGCGAGGCGCTCCTGCTTGCGGGCAAGGCGGGCCTTGATCGCTGCCTTGGCGTCGGCATCGAAATCATCCGGGTTGGCATTTACATACTCCATCACACCGGTCATTTGCGGGGTAAACCCAAGACCTGCGAGCGTGCGTGCGCCAAACCATGGCGACAGATACAGGTTGGCCAGCTTGTAGAACGCCTCCTCCATGCCGCGCTCCTTGCCACCACGGGTCAGCATGACGATGTTGTTCCAGGCCTGGTGACCTTCCTTCATGGTGCCATAGCGGATGTCTTTTTTGCTCTTGCGGCCGGCGACGATCTGGATCGGCTCCCAGCACGACGCCACCAACACTTCTTCGGAAGCCAGGAGGTCTACCCCGTTCTGGAAACCGTCCCAGAACGTGCGGAACTGACCGGCTTTTTTCTTGTCTATCAGGAACTGGCAAACTCCCTTGACTTCGGCTTCGCTCATGTCGGACGGGTTTTCAATATCCTGCTTGCCCGATTGCTTGAGATAGATCGCCGTGTTCGTCAGCGTGGGGCCAAAGTCGTTCTGCAGCGCCGCGCGGCCCTTGAACTGGTCGTCAAAAAGCACTTCCCACGAGGACAGCTCTTCGCCGATCACATCATGGTTGAATGCCAGGGCATCCGCGTTTGAGATATACGGAATGGCCACGACTTTGCCTTCATGTCGTATCGTGTCGGCGGCAGCCCCACCTTCAAGATAACGCGGCTCGATATTGGCCCAGTTCGGAATGCGCGATACATCAAGCTCAGCGATGGCGCCCTGGCTGGCCAGCGCATCTTCCATACCACCGCCATTGTCGGTCATTGCATCATAAAGCGCATTGCCGTCACCAACCACCATCTTCTGGATCGACTCGTCTGCGCGAGCACTCTTGGCAATCGCGGCAATTTCGATGCCGGACTGTTTCGCCATGTCGCTCCAGTCCTTCTCGCCAACCTTTGCGATACCCGGAGCCCAGAATTTCAGTGCCGCGTCCTGCGCTAGAGCACTGCCTGGAAGGCCCGCAGCGACAGCTGCTGAGCCCATTAGCGCCATCAACTGGCGGCGATTGAAGTCTGTCTGGTTCATGATGTCTTCTCTCCGTTCCTGAGATCCATATTGGGATGCTCAGCTTGTTCACTCTCGTCAACAGCGTTCACGTCCTTACTTTGCGCCATTGACCCCGATGATCATCTTCTCGACCGCAGCCTGGCCGTGTCATCCCGTCTTGCAACAATCAGTTTCGACACTGACAGACTGCTGATCCAAAGGCCCAGGAATTCCTAGTCTACCTGATGGCGAACACCATAGTTTCGTATACAAAAATTGGAAGGAAAAATTTCTTGCGAAACAAAAAATGATTTGCTCTATTCGTGGTTTTTCGGAGATTTTCGCGAATAACTTTTATTTTTCAAGTGTTTTGGAAGTTTCCATCCAAGCTTGCCAAGTGCTTCCTATTTCACACTATCGCCTATTTCGTGCACAAAAAATGGACAAGACATTCCAGATCATGTATCCAAAATCAGTTTTCTCATTCAGGTTGAGGCATGCAAATCTCTCATACGCCGGGGGTGGCTCCCGGCCAGATCAGCACTGAAACAGGGCTCTGTGGCCACCACAGCCTGACGGAACGGCTTGTCGATCTGTGCCAGGCCAGCATGTCCGCGAAGGATCGGACTTGTGCGGCAACTCATTTGTATGACTGGATCGGGGTAGCCGTCGCAGGCGCTGTCACTGATAGCGCACGGCCGGTTCTCAATCTTGCCCGGACTCATTACGTGGGCGGCAGGTGTACGGCGCTGGGCGTTGGTGGCGCAGGACCGGAAAATGCCGCCTTCGTAAATGGCAGCTTCGGCACGCTCCTGGAAATGGACGACCTGCACCGGAGTTCAATTCTGCACGCTGGCGACGTGGTCATTCCTGCAGCACTGGCGGCTGCTCAATACGCGCAGGTCACCGGTACCACCCTGCTGGAAGCAATCATTGTCGGGTACGAAGTCGCATTGCGAATCGGCCAGTCTGCAGTGAAGGGCGGATATTCGGCGTGGTATAACTCAGGCACCTGTGGCGTCTTCGGCGCGGCGACGGCAGCGGCGCACGCACTGGGGCTGACGGCGCAGCAGAAGGCAGATGCACTTGGGCAGGCGGGAATGCAGGCCTCAGGCCTTTGGCAGTGCCGGCTTGAGCCGACCGACAGCAAGTGCCTCGCGACGGCTCAGGCCGCGCGCGCCGGCGTAACGGCCGCGTTGCTGTCCGCTGAGGGCCTGCGCGGGGCACGGCACATTCTGGAAGGTGAACTTGGTTTCTTCCGCAGTTTCTATCCGGCGGCAAATCCCGATGCGGTTCTTGATCCGGCCGAAGCCGGCTGGAAACTCCATGAGGTCAGCCTGAAACCCTGGCCTGCCTGCCGCCATATTCATCCGGCTGTCGGGATCGCACTTGAGATGCGCGACGATATGGACGTGAGCACCATCGATAAGGTTGTCATAGAAAGCTACGAAGCCGGCCGAAATTTCTGCGACGTGCCCGACCCGGTCACGGCCCATGAAGCGCGCTTCAGTTTTCAGCACTGTGTTGCCGTAACGTTGCTGCAGGGCGAACCCGCGCTCGGTGACTTCGAGGCTGCCGCCCTGGGCAATCCGGTAACCGCCGCCCTACGGAGCAAAATCCTGGTAAGGGACAATCCAGAGCTTACCAGTGCCTTTCCCGACAAGATGGGCGCAGGACTGATCGTCACCCTCAATGACGGCACAACAAAAAGCATGTCGACAGACCATGCACCGGGGGACCCGGAACAGCCCATGAGCCCCGAAGCCATCCGGGCCAAGTTCCGCAGGAACCTGCAGGCTGCGGGCGTGTCCGGTGAACTCGCAAACGGTCTGGACGCCGCCGTGCTGCATCTGGACGCCAAGCCGTCGATTCAGACGCTTGCACAGCATCTCGATGATGTGTCCGTCATCATTTCAAATCCACAAGCAAAGGGCGTTTCACAATGAACAATGCACCAGGTCTCAAACCCGCCGTTCCGTTCGGTCCGGTCGATCACGAAACCGGCTGGGAGCAGGTACCCGGCGGCGCGCCAGGCGTCGAACAGAAAATGCTGTCGGGCGAACTCGACGAAGACGCAAAGGTTGGAGTGCGCACCCGATTGATCCGGTTTCAGGCTGGCACGGTGGCCGCAAACGAATTCCTGCATGACTATTGGGAAGAGGTCTATCTGATCGAAGGTCATCTGAATGCGGCAGGAGAGGACTTTCACGCACCTTGTTATGCCTGCCGTCCGCCCGGCACGCCGCACGGTCCGTTCGCCTCACCGACGGGTTGTGTCTTCTTTGAAATCCAATATTACGTCTGAGGCACGGAAGGATTACGCATATGGATCTTCAACTGACCGGCAAAAAAGTAGTGGTCACAGGCGCGTCCAAGGGTATCGGTCTGGCCATAGCACGCGCCTTCGCTGCCGAGGGCGCGGCGCTCACACTTGCCGCACGCAATGGTGATGCGCTGGCGAAAGCACAGGCAGGCATGGTCGCCGACAATCTGCCGGAACCCCGGACACTGGAGACAGACCTGTCTACCGAAGCCGGCAGGGAAGCGTTGTTTGCGGCACAATCTGACGCTGATGTGCTGGTCAACAATGCCGGCGCGATCAAGGCGGGGCGCCTGGCAGATCTCGATCTTGAGGATTGGCGCGAGGGCTGGGAACTGAAGGTTTTCGGATACATTCATTTGTGCAAGCTCTACGCGGAAGAGATGACCAAGCGCCGGAACGGTATGATCATCAACATCATCGGGATGGGCGGACGCGCCGTGCGGCCGAATTACATCTGTGGCGCAGCCGGCAATGCCGCGCTTATCGGCTTTACCAATGCATTGGGTGCCGAGACGCCTGACAGCAACGTTCGTGTCTTCGGGATCAACCCGTCGCCCACACTGACCGACCGGATGGAAACCATGTTTCGCACACGCGCGCAGGCAGAACTGGGCGATGCCGACCGCTGGGAAGAACTGATCAATCCTGATGCCTTTCCCTTTGGCAGACCGAAAACAGCTGACGAAGTGGGAGCGCTGGCGGTCATGCTCGCCTCACCGCGCGTGCATTACCTGTCGGGCACCGTAATCGACTTGGATGGGGGCGGACAATGGCGCAGCTGATGGACACGAAAGCCCTGGCAGACGGGCGGCTCCTGGTGGCACGGCAGGACGGGATCGCGCGGATCACGTTCAACAAGCCTGAGCGGATGAACGCCATGTCGCTGGATATGTGGCAGGGGCTGAATAACGTCCTTGATGAATTGGCAAGTGATGACCAGGTTCGTGTGGTGATCCTGTGCGGCGCAGGCGACAAGGCGTTCGTGTCCGGCGCGGACATCTCGGAATTCGAAAGCCAGCGATCCTCCGCCGACAGCGTGCGCGAATACAACCGTATTGCCGAGGCCTCGGACCGCGCGCTGTACGAATTTCCCAAGCCGACGATTGCCGAAATCAAGGGCTATTGCATCGGTGGCGGCATGGGGCTGGCGATAGGCTGCGACATAAGGATTTGTACCGACGACGGTTTGCTGGGGATCACCGCGGCCAAACTGGGCCTGGGCTACGGCTATGACGGGGTGCGCAAGCTCGTATCGCTGGCAGGACCGGAAGTTGCGGCACAGGTGCTTTATTCCGCGCGTCTGTTTTCGGCTGCGGAGGCACAGCGGATGGGGTTGGTAAGTGAAGTGGTTCGTCGAGAAGACCTGCCGCAAATCGTAACTGACCTGGCCAACCGTATCGCCACCAATGCGCCCAAGACCGTTCGCACCGCCAAGGCGGCAATACGTGCAGTACTGCAGCCTGACGGGCCGGTTGACCGTGCCTCGGTAGAGCGGCTGGTCGCTGATTGCTTTGCCAGCGATGACTACGTCGAAGGCTACCGCGCCTTTGCCGAAAAGCGAAAACCACAATTCCGCGACCGCTGAACCGCGCACAAGGGGTCGCCAGGCATGCAGACAACACTGGACATTGACGAGCTGAGAACCTGGATTGGCCGATCCGAGACGTCGACGGACTTGATCGTGCCTGGTCCGGCGCGGCGGCTGCAGGCGACGCTCGACCGCGATCCAACATTTGCAACCGGAGACAGCCTGCCGGCGTTCTGGCATTACCTGTACTTCAATCCCGAAGCGACCGCATCGCAGCTTAAGGATGACGGGCATGAGCAGCTTGGCCGCTTCCTGCCACCCGTGGCATTGCCGCGCCGAATGTGGGCCAGTGGACGGGTCGACATCACCAGGCCGCTGACGATCGGCGAGACGGCAACCAAGACCTCAACAATCGAGGATGTGACGATGACAAAAGGCAAGAGCGGCCAGCTCTGCTTCGTGACAGTCAATCATGACGTTACGGTTGCGGGCGAGGCTTGTTTCAGCGAACGCCAGAACATCGTCTACCGCGAAATGCCTGCGCCCGGCAGTCCGCAACCGGGTGGGATGCCCGCACCCGACGATGCCGCTTTTGAAACCGTCGTAACACCGGACCCGGTGATGTTGTTCCGGTATTCGGCGCTGATCTTCTACGGTCACCGCATCCATTACGACATCGACTACACGCGCGATGTTGAAGGCTATCCGGGCCTTGTTGTGCATGGCCCGCTGACCGCTGCATTGCTGGTCGACCTGGGTCTGCGAAACCGGGCGGATGCTGCATTGAAATCTTTTGAGATCCGCGCCATGAGCCCGCTCTTCAGCCCTCAACCGATACATCTGGAAGGCCGCCATGATGGCGAAGTAACCCACACCTGGGCGCGCACGCCTGATGGTTCACTTGCCATGACTGTCGATTTGACCTTTGACACAAAAACCGAAGAAACCTGAGCCCATGTCCAACCCGCTATACGACGCCCTGCTGGCTCCCCATCGCGACAGCGATGCGACCTTCATCACCCTGCCCGATGGCGGGCATATCAAGTACCGCGCGTTTCACGACCGCGTCCTGCAAGTGGCACACGCACTTGCAGTGTGTGGCCTGCAACCCGGTGACCGCCTTGCCCTGCAAGTGGAGAAATCGGTATCCGCACTGGAGATTTATGCAGCATGCATTGCCTCGGGTATCATCTTCCTGCCGCTCAACAACGCTTACACTATGGACGAGATCGGCTATTTTCTGCATGATGCAACGGCGGCACTTTTCATTTGCGATCCGGCGCGCGAGGCGCAGTTTGCATCCGTGGCCAAGGCGGCAGGCGCGCAGTTGATGACACTGTCCGCGGACGGTACAGGCAGTTTTTCAACACTTTCCGCAGGTGTGCCGGCCAGCTTCAAAGTGATCGAGCGTACCGGCGATGATATCGCGGCTTTGCTTTACACATCCGGTACGACCGGACGGTCAAAGGGCGCGATGCTGACGCAGACCAACCTCGTGTCCAATGCGCAGGTCCTGGTCGAGCTCTGGCGCATTAGTTCTGCCGACCGGCTGCTCCATGCCCTGCCGATCTTTCACGCCCACGGCCTGTTTGTGGCGGTCAATACGACCCTTCTGGCCGGCGCGGAGATGATCTTTCTTCCAGGATTCAAGCTTGACCCTGTGGTCGCCGCCTTGCCGCAGGCCACGACAATGATGGGCGTGCCGACCTTCTACACCCGGCTTCTCGACGAGCCGCGTTTTACCTCTGATCTTGTCCGCAACATGCGGCTGTTCATCTCCGGCAGTGCGCCGCTTCTGGCTGAAACCCATGAAGCATTCGAAGCCCGCACCGGCCACCGGATCCTTGAACGCTACGGCATGACCGAAACCGGCATGAACACGTCAAACCCCTATGACGGCGAACGCCGGGCAGGCACAGTGGGTTTTGCACTGCCAGGCGTCGAACTGCGCATCACTGCCGAGGGCAGCGATACCGAGGTCGCCGATGGTGAAATCGGTATAATTGAAGTCCGCGGTCCCAACGTCTTCAAAGGCTACTGGCAGATGCCCGACAAGACCCGCGAAGAGCTGCGCGAGGACGGGTTCCTGATTACCGGAGATCTGGGACGCAGGGATGCAGACGGCTATGTGCACATTGTCGGGCGCAACAAGGATCTGATCATTTCCGGCGGGTACAACGTTTATCCCAAAGAAATTGAGATGGTGCTGGACGAGACCCCGTGGGTGCGCGAATCAGCAGCTTTCGGTGTGCCGCATCCGGATTTCGGCGAAGGTGTGGTAGCTGTGGTCGTGACGCAGCCGGGCTGTAAGGCAGATATCGCTGCATTGCGTGATGGCATGGTCAAACGGCTGGCCAAATACAAGCAACCCAAGGAAGTGATCGTGATTGATGAGCTGCCGCGCAACACGATGGGTAAGGTACAGAAGAACCTGCTGCGCGATACATTTGCCAACCTTTTCATCAGGGCAACCGAAGCCGGAACCGGCTGACAGCCCCTTGGGACCTAGTCTGCAAGCACGCCCTCCAGCGCCATCGCCGCTCCAACCAGCAAGCTTTCCGACCATGAAAGGCCGGTCAGCTGGACCGAAGCGGGCAGCGCCTCGCCGTGCAATTTTACCGGTACGGCCAGCGCAGGGACACCGG
>JABDRA010000613.1 GCA_013041995.1 Anderseniella sp.
TTCTACCCGCACACCAATGACGATGTGCTGGCGGTCGGCATCGTGCTCAATGATGTCGGGCCGGACAACGGGCCCCTGATGGTGTTTCCAGGCACCCACAAGGGTGAGGTTTTTGACCATCACTCAAATGGCGTCTTTGCCGGTGCCATGGACCTTGAAAAATCCGGCCTCGACCTGAACGACGCGGTCAAGCTGACAGGGCCGCGCGGTTCCATGTCGATCCATCACGCACGCACGGTGCATGGCTCCGACCTCAACCGGTCTGATCGCGATAGAATGCTGCTGCTCTATGAGATTATGGCAGCAGACGGCTACCCGGTGATGGGCGCCATGACACCGTGGCCGTCGCTGGAGGAATATGATGAAAAGCTGTTGTGCGGGTCCGGCACCATAACCCCACGGCTTGCCGACGTGCCGGTCCGCATCCCACAACCGCAGCCGACAAAGGCCGGGTCGATTTACGAAATTCAATCAACGGCGCAAAAACGCGCCTTCGATACGGTCATGTGACGACCGCTTCATGGAAACGCTGACTGCCGGCCTGATCGGCTCTCATATTCAGAAAACCCGCCTGCCGCGCGCACTCAGACTGCTCTGCGATGCAGCCGGCATCCAATTTAAGTTCGAACTGATTGATACTGACGGAATGGCAGATTTCCACTTCGATGCAACAGTCGAAGACCTGAAAGCGCGCAACTGGTCGGGCGTCACTGTTACTCATCCATACAAAACTTACGCCGCCCGTTACGCCGGTGAAAACCTGCTGCCGGAAATTGCCCGGTTGGGCGCTAGTAACACACTGATTTTCGGACCGCCGTTGAGTGGCCACAACACCGATTTCACCGGTTTCATCTCAGCCTGGCGCGCCAGGATGGGTAATGTATCACCCGGCAAGGTCGCTATGGCAGGTGCCGGCGGTGTGGCGCGTGCACTTGCCTTTGCGCTGGTTGAACTCGGTGCCACAAACATCTCGATCTGGGATGTTGAACCCGGCAAGGCAGAACAGCTTGCAGGTGAATGCGGCGGGCCTGCCCGAGGCATTTCACCGGAACAGGCCAACACTGCAGTCAACACTGCTGACGGTGTGATCAACGCAACCGCACTTGGCATGGAACATGCGCCCGGCATGGCGTTCGATGCCGACCATATCGGGCCGCAAAGCTGGGCATTTGATGCCGTCTACACCCCGACCAACACGGCATTCCTGAAAACCTGCCACGCAGCAGGACTTGAATGCCTGACCGGTTTCGACCTGTTCTGCCACATGGCCATCGGCAGTTTCGAAGCCTATACCGGTCATGAAGTCGACAAGCCATCAGCCCTGCGAAAACTGGCCGGCTTGCAGCCTGAAGATTAAGACCTACAGGCAGGCCGTGATGCCGCCGTCCACGTACAGGATGTGGCCGTTCACGAAACTCGCTGAATCTGACGACAGGAACACCGCCGCGCCCACCAGTTCTTCGACCTTGCCCCAGCGTCCTGCAGGCGTGCGGTTTGACAACCAGGCGGAAAACTCCTCATCCGCAACCAGCGCTTCAGTAAGCTCGGTTTCAAAATAACCCGGCGCCAGGCCGTTTACCTGGAGCCCGTACTTCGCCCAGTCAGTGCACATGCCTTTGGTGAGATTCGCCACCGCACCTTTCGATGCCACATAAGGCGCAATGCCAGGCCGCGCCAGCGCGGTCTGCACCGAGCAGATATTGATGATCTTGCCGTGCTTGCGCTCGATCATGTGCTTGGCGACAGCCTTGCCGACATTGAACACCGAGTTGAGGTTGGTGCGCATGAGCGTATCCCATGCATCATCAGGAAAGTCTTCCAGCGGGGTGCGATGCTGCATGCCGGCATTGTTGATCAGAATGTCAATCGCGCCTGCTTCCGCCTCGACCTTTGCCACGCCTGCCCTGACCGCGTCAGGATCAGTAACATCGAAGACTGCAGTTGTGACGGACGCACCGGTTTTCCTGAGAGCAGCGGCAGCCTCTTCCAGCCTTGCAGCGTCGCGCC